>VGLH01000005.1 GCA_016866785.1 Candidatus Poribacteria bacterium | reverse complement strand
GCGCGCGTCCTGTCCGCGCCGAAGCGTCGCCGGAACCGTCGTCCGTCGTCGGTTCGCACGTCGGCGAAGTATTGCCCGCCTTTCAGGAACAGCCCCGATGTCTGTCGGTAGGGAAGCGCCACAATCGTTTTCCGCTTGCCCCTTGCCATGCCGAACCCCTCCCTTGCGCGCGAAGCCGCGCTGTCGCTGCGATTGCGGGGCTTCGCCGTTGCCCAAACCTTGCCCGCAATGTCACTGTTGACCGTCCCTTTGAGAATCGGACAACGATCACGTGATTCGGGAATCGTTGCCCAAAACGAGCGACCAATCGGCGCGAATCACGCGCTCGATGCGGGTTTTCCGCGCCTTTGGGCGTTGCCCAAACCTTGCCCAAAATGGCGTCGTTTGAGGGCATTCTAAGGCATTTCGGGGCAATACGCAAGGATTGGGGGGTCGGGATCGGGCGAAAGAGGAACCCGCCGACGCAGCGTTCATGCGGTTCTTCGGGGTCTTCGGTTGGCGCGCCCGGAGAGATTTGAACTCCCGACCTCATGATCCGTAGTCACGCGCTCTATCCACTGAGCTACGGGCGCATTGATGGTGTGTCTCGGGTCCGGCACATCGGCTGTGCTGTTAGGTGTGGCGGAGAGAGAGGGATTCGAACCCTCGATCGGGTTACCCCGATAACTGCTTAGCAGGCAGCTCCCTTCAGCCTCTCGGGCATCTCTCCATGCCGCGACCGCGTCGCCATCGCGGGTGGCGGTGGGAGCAGGATTCGAACCTGCGGTATCTTGCGATACAACGGTTTTCAAGACCGCCGCATTAAGCCGCTCTGCCATCCCACCCGGACGATTCCCGCCGGTCGCCGAAGCACGCCTATTGTAATGGATCGCCCAGGGCGAGTCAACCGCAACAAGCCGGCTTCCCGCCCCAGGAAGTCCCTACAGCGCGAGCGTCACCTTGCGACCATCGCGCGCTGCCGAGTGGATCGCGCCCTCGATGAACGCCGTGATCTCCAGCGTCTCGCGGATATCCAGCGGCGCAACGCGCGTCTGGAACATCTCCGTGATCCGCTTGAGTAGCTCGCGGTAGATGAACCCCGCGTTGATGCTCGTCTGCACGATGCCTTTCTCGCAGAACGCCGAGAACCCGTACCCGCCGGCTCCCTTGCGCGTTCCGCGCACGGTTCCAACGCGACCGTCGTTCCAGTAGCCGGTGACGACATCGACGTCGCCTGTCGTCGCCGCCTGCACGGCGACGCAGCCCTTGCCCATCAGCGCGAAGAGCGTCTCGACGGCGTGCACGCCGTAGTGGTACAGCCCCGGGTTCCGGGGATGCAGCGACGCTGGCGAATAGGCGTCCGCTCCGATCACCCCCCCCAACGTGTCGCGCTTCGACTGCAGCTCGAGAACCTCCAGCCCGTAGCGCAGCGATGAGGTCGAGAACAGCGGCACGCCCTTCGCGTCTGCGAGTCCGACGAGCTCCAGCGCATCCGCCAGCGAGCACGTGAAAGGCTTGTCGATGTAGAGCGGCAGACCGGCTTCGATGAACGGTCGCGCGCGTTCCAGGTGCACGCTCCCGTCGACCGACTCGATGCAGACGGCGTCCACCTTCTCGATGAGGTCCTCCGGCTTGGCGACGATCTCGACGCCGTAGTTGGCGAGCTGCTCCGTGTACTCGGGAACCCGCTCCGGCGACAGGTACGAAACGCCGGGACAACCGGCAACGATCTTAGCTCCCTTGACCCACTGATCCTCCGGGCAGCCGATGTGGTTCCATCGCTGAGTGAACGCGACCACATGCGAGGTGTCGAAGTCCACGAGTCCGATCCGAACCATGGCGAGCTCCCTCTTCGCGGAATGTCCGTGAATGGCGGCGGCGAACGCCATTCTAGCAATCGTCGTGTCCGCGGAACAACCGATGGCGTGGGCGTATCCAGCGCCCGACCCGTTGACATCACTGGAGCCGGGTGTTAGAGTCTGCACCAGCCTTCCGATGCCGGCTCACGGAACGCGGGCCCGTGCGATTCCTGTGCGTTTACCGAAGGTGTCCACTGCCATGCCGAACGTGACTCCCCGACTGGTCGTCGAGGTCTTTGAGCAGCCCAACTACGGCGGACGCGTAGGCTACCTCGTCCACCCCCAGCGCATCCTCGCGGATGTCGGCTTCCCCAACAGCGTCCGCTCCGCGCGGGTGTTTCGCGGGCCCGGCTTCGGGGCGGGGCCCAACTACCGCGCGATCTTCCACGAGTTGCCGAACTTTCAGGGCAGGAAGATCGTCCTCGGTCCCGGCTACTACCCCAACCTGCTGGACGTCGTGACGAACCACACCGGACAGGTGGCGTCGATCAACTTCGCGCCGGACTACGACCTCGCCGGGCCCGTCTGGGGCACGGTTCCGGTCATCATTGAGGTCTTCGAGGCGACCGCCTTCCGTGGGCGCAAAGCCGTGGTACTCCGCGACATCGCGAACACGCACACGCAGCTCGGAATGGCGGACACGATCCAGAGCGCGCGCGTGACGAAGGGACCCGACTTCCCGTCGAGCGGCGCCAAAGTGCGGTTCTACGAGCACATCGACTTCGACGGGCCCTTCCTTGAGGTTCCCTTGACGAACACGACCCAGAAGAAGGAAGTTCCCGACCTGTCCATGATCCAGATGGTCGGAGGGCAGTACGCTTCCACCTTCGGGAGCTCCATCTCGTCGATCCAGATCGAGGGGTGGGCGTCGTCCGGCGAGTTCAGCGTGATGGTATTCAGCGACGAGTTCGGCGATGCAACGATGAAGCCCACCTGGCGATGGGTCGCGCCCACGGGAGGCGGCGTCTGGTCGCGGAACCAGGGCTATCTCGAAATGCAGGTGCAGCCCGGCAGAGACCTGTGGCATGGGAACCCGCCGGGTCAGGGCGGCAACATGGACGCCCCGCGTCTCGTGATGGACCTGAACGGCGACTTCGCGCTGGAGACGCGCATCCCCGTGACGCCGCAACTCAAGGAACACGGCGGGATTCTCGTCTGGAAGGACCCGGGTCGGTTCCTGCGGCTCGAAAAGACCTCGGGCCCGCACGGATTCGCCGGAGATGTTCGGTTCGAGCAGCACATCAACCGCGTCTTCTCCCTCGTCGGGAGAGGGCAGGGCTTGGTGACGGTGCGGCATCTGTTCCTGCGCCTGGAGCGTCGAGGGAACCAGTTCACCGGATTCGCCAGCGCCGACGGTCAGAACTGGCAGAACTGCGGAACCTCGGTCGTCGCCATGGGCGATCCGGTGCAGGTCGGGCTGCACGCGCTCTGCCCCGGCAGCATTCCTCCGACGGTGACCCGGTTCGACTACTTCCGCATCTACAAGCGCCATGGGGAGGGCGCACACATCGGACCCTCGCCGCGTGCCGCCGGGCTGGAACAGCCGATGTCGCAGACGCAGCGGCTCCTCATGATGCGGCGGCTGATGCGCTCCTAGGCGCTTCGCGACCGGACGGGACACGGCGGAGAATGGGTCCGACATGGCGCAGAACCCACGGCTCATCGTGGAGCTGTTCCGCGACAAGTACTTTCAGGGCACCAAGGCGACGGTGATTCAGCCGGTGGAAAGCCTGGCGACCATCGGGATGACCGACGTCGTCTCGTCGCTCAAGGTGTTCCACGGGCCCGGAGCCTCCGCCTCGCCCAATCAGCGCGCCATGTTCTACGAGCACGCCCAATACCAGGGCAGAAGGCTCGTGTTGCCGCCGGGCTACTACCCGGACGTCCACGCGATCCCGTACAACTTCGGCGACATCATCGCATCCATCAACTTCAGCCCATCCGCCACGATCACGGCTCCTCAGTACGGTTGGGTTCCGCTGATCGCCGAGGTGTACCAAGACCTCAACTACCGAGGGCGCATGGCAACGATCCTGAGAGACGTCAGCTACTTCGGCGAGATCGGCATGAACGATTCCGTCTCGTCGCTGCGCGTCTCGCGGGGTCCCAACTTCCCTTTCGCCGGCTGCCGCATCGTCTTCTTCCAGAACCCAGACTACGAGGGGGCTCAGCTCTCCGTGGCATTGGGCCCGCGCGACTTCAGCCTCGAGTTCCCGAACCTCCACGACCACCCGCAACGGTTCGGAGACACGATCAGTTCGGCGCGGATTCTGCCGACCGGAACCTTCAACGTGCTGGTGGTGGAGGGCGACACGCGGACGCGCGAGCCCGGCATGCTGGGCGCGATGACGAAGATCGAGTCGAACACCTTCACGTACACGCACGTTCGGATCAACCACAACCTCGACAACTACGGAAGCCCGGAGGCGCACCCGTTCTCGAGGATCGCCCAGCGCCTTTCGGAGTTCGACATCATCTGGTTCACCTGGAACGCGCCCGGACACGACCTCGGCTATTTCCTGACGCCCGCCGACGAGTACGCCATCAAGGAGTGGGTCAAGGCGGGGGGCATTCTGTGGGCGTCCAGCGCCGACGACCGCATCTTCATCCCGGAGGGCGAGCAGGACGCGCAGTGGAAAGGCGGCTGGCTGCCGGTCGAACGTCACCCGGCGCGGGTCGTCAACTCGGCGGACGTGAAAGTGTGGATGACCCGCGAGGGGCGTCGGACCGGCTTGTTCACGTGGCCCCACCGCGTCAACCTGGACACGATCGTCACCGACGACCACTGGGTCACGACGGACCCCACGTACGTCATCCTCGCCCGTCGCGACGACAACCAGGAACCCATCGCGGCATTGCTGCCCTGGGGGAACGGCTTCTACGTGCTCTTCGCCATCGACACGCGGGACGCGCGTGCCGCCGAGGCGGCGCGTCCTCTCATGGCGAACGCACTGTGCTACTTGGCGAGCTTGGCTTGGGCATCGTCGCCGCGCCAGCCGTTGCGCGGGCGACAGCGCATGGTAGGATAACGGTCCGAGCGCAGAGCGGTCGCACTGCAGGAGACTCTGGATGCGGCTTCTAGTCGCCATCGCCGTGGTATTGATCACCGCCGCGCTGTCCATCCTGCTCGGCGCGCAGATCCCCAGCGAGGCACTGCTCAATGAGACGCTGAGCTGGCTGCTCCGCGCTGCGATCATCGTACTCCTGCCCGTGACCGGCTTCGTCGCCGCCGTCTACCGTTATCGCAAGCCGCGAGCCGATCAGGCGCTGGTCCGCACCGGCGGCCGGCAGGCAAAGATTACGATCAGCGGCGGATTGTGGATCAATACGATCATCCACGAGGTCCGCGAGATCTTCCTCGACACGGTGCGCCTCGACATCATTCGTGAAGGCGCTGACGCCCTCATCACAAACGACTTCCTGCGAGCCGACATCGAAGCGGCGTTCTTCGTCCGCGTCGAGCCCGTCCAGGATCGCGTCCTCCGAGCTGCCCAGAGCCTCGGCGAACGAACGATGACCGCCGAGGAGCTCACCGAGCTTCTGGAATCCAAGCTCGAAGGCGCTCTCCGTATCGTCGCTGCGGAGAAGGAGTTGCAGGACCTGCTCCAGAAGCGCGCGGAGTTCGCGGAATCGGTGCAGCAGTCGGTTCGCGCAGACCTCGAAGAGAACGGCTTGACGCTCGAGACCGTGTCGCTGATCCGCGTCGATCAGTCCCCTCTGACGACGATGAACGCCGATAACCAGTTCGACGCCAAAGGTATTCGGAAGATCACCGAGATCACGCAGGAGATGCGCCGGAAGACCGAGCAGATCAAGCTCGACACGGACGTCGCCATCACGAAGATCACGGTCGATACTAAGACCCAGAAGCTCAAGCTGAACCAAGACCTGGCGTGGGCGGAAGCCGACCAGTCGAAGAACATCGCGACGTACGCCGCCGAGCGCGAAGCGGACACGCTGACCTTCCAATACGAGCAGGATCAGCGGATTCAGGAAGTGGAGTTCGCCACTAAGCTGCAGATCGAGCGAGCGAAGATTTCCCAAGAACAGGGCGTTCAGGAGCGGGAGATTGAGAAGCTGCTGGGCGTCGAATCGGCACGGATCCGCCAGGAGCAGGTCGTCCAGGAACGCGAGATCGAGAAGAACCTGAACGTCGAACTCGCGCAGGTCGATCAGTCGCGGCGTATCCAAGAAGCCGAGATCGAGCGGATGCTGCGGATCGAGACGGCGCGCGTGCGTCAGGAGCAGGTCGTTCAGGAACGCGAGATCGAGCGCGATTTGGGCGTCGAGACCGCTCGCATCATCCAGCAAGAGGCTGTCCAGGTGCGCGATGTCGAGCGAACCCTAGCCACCGAGACGGCTCGCATCGACCAGGAACGGCTCGTCCAGACGCGCGAGATCGACAAGAACCTGATCGTCGAGACGGCGCAGATCGACCAGACCCGGCAGGTGCAGGAAGCCGAGATCGAGCGGACCTTACGCGTCGAGACGGCTCGGATCAGCCAGGAGCAGGCGGTCAAGGAACGGGACATCGAGCGCGAGTTGGGCATCCAGATCGCTCAGATCGCCCAGCAGGAGGGCGTCCAGGTGCGCGATGTCGAGCGAACCCTAGCCACCGAGACGGCTCGCATCGACCAGGAACGGCTCGTCCAGACGCGCGAGATCGACAAGAACCTGATCGTCGAGACGGCGCAGATCGACCAGACGCGGCAAGTCCAGGAAGCCGAGATCGAGCGGACCTTACGCGTCGAGACGGCGCGCATCTCGCAGGAGCAGACGGTCAAGGAACGGGATATCGAACGGGAGTTGGGCATCCAGATCGCTCAGATCGCCCAGCAGGAGGGCGTCCAGGTGCGCGATGTCGAGCGGACGCTGGCGACGGAGACCACTCGCATCGACCAAGAACGCCTCGTCCAGACGCGCGAGATCGACAAGAACCTGATCGTCGAGACGGCTCAGATCGACCAGACGCGGCAAGTCCAGGAAGCCGAGATCGAGCGGACCTTACGCGTCGAGACGGCGCGCATCTCCCAGGAGCAGGCGGTCAAGGAACGGGACATCGAGCGTGAGTTGGGAATCCAGATCGCTCAGATCGCCCAGCAGGAAGGCGTCCAGGTCCGAGACGTCGAGCGAACCCTCGCCACCGAGACGGCTCGCATCGACCAGGAACGTCTCGTCCAGACGCGCGAGATCGACAAGAACCTGATCGTGGAGACGGCTCAGATCGACCAGACCCGGCAGGTGCAGGAAGCCGAGATCGAGCGGACCTTACGCGTCGAGACGGCTCGGATCAGCCAGGAGCAGGCGGTCAAGGAACGGGATATCGAGCGTGAGTTGGGCATCCAGATCGCTCAGATCGCCCAGCAGGAAGGTGTCCAGGTGCGCGATGTCGAGCGGACGCTGGCGACGGAGACCGCTCGCATCGACCAAGAACGCCTCGTCCAGACGCGCGAGATCGACAAGAACCTGATCGTCGAGACGGCGCAGATCGACCAGACGCGGCAGGTGCAGGAAGCCGAGATCGAGCGGACCTTACGCGTCGAGACGGCGCGCATCTCCCAGGAGCAGGCGGTCAAGGAACGGGATATCGAACGGGAGTTGGGCATCCAGATCGCTCAGATCGCCCAGCAAGAGGGCGTTCAGGTGCGCGATGTCGAGCGCACGTTGGCGACAGAGACGGCTCGCATCGACCAGGAGCGCCTCGTCCAGACGCGCGAGATCGACAAGAACCTGATCGTCGAAACGGCGCAGATCGATCAGACGCGACAGGTGCAGGAAGCCGAGATCGAGCGGACGTTACGCGTCGAGACGGCTCGGATCAGCCAGGAGCAGGCGGTCAAGGAACGGGACATCGAACGGGAGTTGGGAATCCAGATCGCTCAGATCGCCCAGCAAGAGGGCGTTCAGGTCCGCGATGTCGAGCGAACCCTCGCCACCGAGACGGCTCGCATCGACCAGGAACGTCTCGTCCAGACGCGCGAGATCGACAAGAACCTGATCGTGGAGACGGCTCAGATCGACCAGACGCGGCAGGTGCAGCAGGCGGACATCCAACGGACGTTGGTCGTCGAGCAGGCACGAATCGGGCAGGAACTCGTCGTCACGCTGACCGACGAGGATCGGAAGATCGCGGTTCAGGGCAAGCAGCGTGTGACGGAACTTGCAGAGCGCGACCGATTGGAAGCCGCCGCGCAGAAGATGGAAGCCCAGGTCAACGTTACGGCGGTTCAGCGGACGCGCGAAGCCGAGTGGCAGCGCGAAGTGGCTGTCATCAACGCCGAAGGACAGGCTCAGCCTATCGAGCGCATCGCCGACGCCATCCTCGCCGAGGCTCGCGCCAAGGCAGAAGGAGAGATGGCGCACTTGCAGGCTCGGAACTCCGCTGAACAGCGCGTCCTCGTCCAAGAGGCTGTCATGGAGCTCATCAGCCAGTCGCCGCGCTTGGCGGAGCAGTTGATGAAGCCGGTCGAACGGATCCAGAGCATCAAGGTTCTCGACATGGGCGGAACCGGCGGACAGGGCCCGACCGACCGGAGCAACATGGGTCGAGTCGCCAACGCCATCCTCGATACGGGCGTTATTACTCCAGTGCTGAAGGAGCTCTTCAACTTCGCCGACGTGGACGCCCAGACGGTCACCGACAAGATCGCGCAGTACTTGTCGTCGCTCGTAGGCAAGTCGAACCCCCAGACCTAGCGCGCCGGATCGATGTACGACAAATGGCCCCGCCCTCTCGACCAACGCCCTAGGACAAGGCGGCCCTACCGCAGTCGCGACAAGGTCACGGGCTTGCCGAACGGCAAGCGCATGTGTCCCGCATACGGCGGCATCATCGCCCCGATGACTTGTCGCGAGAGTCGCGGCAAGGTTCAGGGCTGCGATGCACGATGTCCGTACTTCGCGCCGAGGATCGTCACGTCGGGGATACGACAACCGCCGCATCTGCCGCTGCACAAGTGCTTCGCGAGCTACCTGCCGCAGAGCGGCGTCGCTGTCGCTGTGGTCTCCCGAAAGAACCCGGACGGCTCGCTGCGGGCGATGTTTCTCTCGCTAGACCTGTGGAAGGTGGGCATCCGAGACTGCTTCGTCGATAGCGGGATGACCGATGCACAGCTCACGAACGAGGTGAACCAGTATCAGCCGCCTCTCGCGGAGAAGACGCTGCCGGAGTGCCAGCAGCTCATCAAGTGGGCAGAGACCATCTCCCGCGAGGTGGGGCACTCCATCCCATGGGAGTACGAGCATTGGGCGTCGATGCTCGACGACATGAGGCGCGTTCCGCCGCCGTCGGGATCGCTCTACAAGTGCGCCAAGTGCGGCGACGATCTGCCCCCAAAGGCGGCGGAGCTCCTCAAGCAGTATGCCTTGCGACCCGAGATCCAGTTCTACCTCGTCTGCCGCAAATGCGGAGGCGAGTTCGACGATGCCTGGTAGACGTCCCATGAACCGCGAGCCCGAAGCCGATCACGCGACCCGGAGTCGTTCCTCCCGCCGATGGCGTTGGTGGACGACCGCCGCCCTGTGCGTGGTGGCTCTGTGCGTTCTCGTTGTTCTGCCGACGCTGGCGCAGAGCCCTCCCGACACGCCCACCACGCCACCGTCGCCCCGGAAGCTCCTCGACGTCCTGAAGGTCGAGGAAGAGGGCAAGCCGACCAATCCGCTCTGGATCTTCATCGCCATCACGGTCGTCATCACGGCGCTGACGACAATCGTCAACGCGCTCAAGCGGGACCGCATCCTTCGCCGGACGCGCGGCAAGTATGTCGTCCTTCTGCACGAGGGAAGCCGGTACACGGGGATTCTCCGGCTGATCCTCAAGGATGTCGAGATCGCGTCGGAGAAGACGGACGTGGAAGGGAAAGACGCCGGCAGGCTCTTCCCGGAGACGGAGTTCCAGAAGCTCTACGCCATGCTCCGTTACCACGACGAGATGACGGCAAAGGAGTCTGGCGAGCGGCAAGCCTACGCGGAACGGCTGTACCACCCGACGTTTCTGGCAAAAATACTGCGTCGCCTCCAATCACTGGGTCGGCAGTTCAACACGACGCTTAAGCAGATCTACGACCGCGCCATTGGGCAGCGCCTACGCAAACGGTTCGGCGGGTTCGTCGGCGGGGCTGAGATCACGCAGCTTGCGGAAGCCCAAGCGGAGGAGTTCGCCGGCGCGAGCATGGCAACAGGAGCTTCCTACCGGCTGCTGATCGACCGGCTCATCGGAACGCGCGTCATCGCCAAGGTCGGCGGCGTCGACTACGAGTGCATCCTCGCCGACTACACGCTGGACGGCTTCTACCACCTCTTGGACGTCAAGTTCCACGAGATGTCCAAGATCAACGTTCACAAGGACATGGGAACCTGGGTCGGGAGCGACAAGGGGTTCCGGTTCACGCGCCAGGGCGATACGTACACCATCGAGAGCCGAGTCGCGTACCCCGTGACGCTCAGGCATGTGTCCTACCGCGACGGCAAGGAGATCCACGGCGTCGTCGTCGGGAACCAGGAACGGCGCGACATCAACCTGGTGATCCAGCCGTACTCCCGCGTCGAGTGGCCCGTCATGTTCCATCCCGACCGCACGCGGGAGGAACGCAACGTCGCGGGCGGGCTCCTCGATGAGGTGCGCTACTCCATCCCGATGCACGCGGAGTACTACAACACCGTCGAAATGGAATTCGAGACGGTTCGCACGGCGGATGTGATCATCCGTTACAGCGACAACGTCGTCCAATACCGCGCCGAGAAGTTCGATCCGCAGTTGGTGTCCATCGACACGCTGACGGAAGCGCTCTGGCACAGCGCCGCTCGGTTCGACTTCCAGGACAAAGAGGGAACGCGAGTCCGAGGGCTGCACCTCTATCGCGGCTACATCACGAACCTGAGCAAGGCGCGCGTCGATACGGTGGAAATCACGTCGTTCTACTCGAAGCGGTGGCAGACGGAGGACCAGTTCGCCACGACGGACGACAGACTGCGTCCGATTCGACGCACGTTCCGTGGTTGGTTGCCGCCGATGAAGGGCAGGTTGGCGGCGGCGCAGATCGCTCTCATCGCGCGGCTCAGAGAGGAACGTCGCGCCGTGTCGCCGATGTCGCGCGTCCTCTTCTTCCCGATCGTGCGCCACCGCCGCGAGTGGCGAGCCGTCCCGGTTCCACGGCAGATGCCGATCCGCATCGGAGTCGTCAGTACTCGCCCCAGAGATGAGGAATACCTCGCACTGAGCGAACGCAAGTTCATCTTGGGGCATCGGCTTCTCTTCCGACGACTCCGCGAGCAGAGGCTGGAACGCCTTGAGAAGCTCGACATTCTTTGGGTTGGCTATGGCGCACGCGTGACCGGGGGTCCGGGGCTCACACGAGCCAACGAAGACCGCATCCGCAAGTTCGCTGCCAACGGCGGCATCGTCATCGCCCTTGCTCCGAACACGCGCGCCGCCCGTGGGAACAAGCTCTCCTGGGTTCCCGACCCGTTGGTGTTCGGCAAGAACCCAGTGAAACAGGACCTGAATGACACCCGTGCCGGGGAGCCGATCTTTCGGCATCCGCACGCCATCGACGCCAAAGCGCTCAAGCCGCTCGTCTGGTGGGACGACTGGAGCGACCGGTACACGCTGCTGGCGACCGTGACATCGCAGGTGCGGAACGAGGAATACCCCGCCGCCGTTGCGCTGGCGCTGCCGTACGGGTCCGGGCTTTACGTGGTCCTCGGCGTCGGACCGGAGTCGGCGGCGGATCTGTCGTGGAGCATGCCTCTCGCTGAGAACCTGCTGCACTACGCGATCCGCTGGAAGTCCCAGCACCACCTCACGGGACGCTCCCATGTGGCTTAGAGCGTTCGCGTTGTCTGCCGCAACACTGATGGTCGCCGGGTGCGCATCGGGCGGATCCGGGCTATCGCGCACGGTGCGGAGCTCGCGCGCCGCCATGCGCACGACGACATACCAAGTCGTCGGCGAGGAGCTCGGCGCCGACGGCGACGGCTACACGTTCCTGAATCCGAGGTTCCGATTCGAGTTCGCCAAGGGCTTCGACGCCATCGACGGCTACCGAACGCCATCGGAGCGCCACACCAGAGGCAAGGCGGCGAGCGGCGTCCTCAACGACAGCTACGACTTCGTGCGCGATATCTTCGGAATCGAGGCTGCCGGTCCGATCCACGTCGTCATCGCGATCGACATCGAGGGCAACCCGCACGACGCCAACACGCGAATCCAATGGCAGATGCTCGGCGAACAGCACGTCGAAGGCACGGAGAAGGTCACGATGACGTTTGGGAAGGAGGCGTTCGAGACGCCGTCGACGCTCGCTCACGAGTTGACGCACGCCCTCCTGGGCGTCTATGCCCTGCCCGCGTGGCTCGACGAAGGCATCGCGACCATGGTACAGATCGATCACGCAGAGGGCGTCCGGCACAACTCCACGGCGAACTCGCTCGTTCCCATTGGACTCGACGAGCAAGGCTATAATGTGTTGCAGAACTGGCGCGGAGATGCGAGCCCGCTTCCGTTCCGCAGCGCCGAAACCTATGGAGCCGCCTACACCATCGTCGCCGAGATCCAGAAGCGCTTCGGCGCGGATGTCTTTGCCAAGCTGTTCCGCGACTTCCAGCGGACCAAGCCGCACCTGCAGGGCAAGCGATTGTCCACGGCGCAGATCATCGCGGGCTTGAACCGCGTGACGAATGCCGACACGCATCCCTTCTTCCACGAGATTCGCTTCCGAACCGAAGACGCCAACTGACCGGATGCTAGGTAATGTGAGGATCGCCATGAGAACGACCGTCGCCATCGCCGCCGCGCTGCTTCTAGGAACCGGATGCGCGCGTATCATCGGACCCCCGGTCCCTGGCGAGAACCTGGCTCTCCTTCCCAACACGCAGGCGAGCCATCCCGCCTTCATCGACGGCAACCCAAAGACCGCTGGCGAGACGTCCTTCCCGGAATCGACCGACAGCCGCTTCGTGGATATCACGCCGCCTTCTGAGGCGTATGTTCTGCTGCCGGACGTCTACACGATCTCCAAGGTCGCCATCCATACCGATGAGATCGTCGGATTCGATCTCTACGTCGAGGATCCGACCCAGGGGATGAAGCTCGTCGGCAAGTACGATGGTCAGAAGGGCCCAATCATCGAAGTGCCGATGAAGGGGATCACGCGGGCTTCCGGCGTCCGGCTGCGCGTCCGTCGCACGATCAACGACGCGGCTACAAGGCAACGGAACACGCGCGTCGGCACCCTCGGAGGTCGTTACATCACGGGCAACACGCGGTCGACCGCGTCCATCTCCGAGATCGAGGTGATCGGGCCCTCCGTATCGGGAGCCGCCCCCGCTGCCGAGGAACCGGCAGTCGCCAGAGACACGACCGCCGAGATCGGCTCGATCCTCATGCAGGGACTGTCCGGCGACGCGGCGACCACGACCGGCAAGCCCTCCTCGGGAACCGCCGAGGCTCGTTCCGCCAGCGGTCAGGTGGGCATCGGGTCCCCGGCTCCCATGTTCATCCTCTCGACGCTCTCCGGCAGCAAACTGAACCTGGAGGACCTGATCGGGAACGTCATCTTGATCAACTTCTGGTCGCCGTCAACGGCAGGTTCCGTCGCCGAGTCGGCAGCGCTGACGGAGCTCCGCAACGAGCTCGCCGTCGAGGATTTCGAGATCGTCGGCATCTCGACCAGCAAGGACGAAGCCACAGTCGCGGAGTTCGTCCGCTCGCACAAGGTCGGATACCCGGTCGTGCTCTCCGATGGGGCGGTCGAGGGTCGCTATGGCGTCGGAGCGCAACTGCCGACCACGTTCCTGATCGATCGCCAGGGCAAGATCGCGCGGCAGTTCGCGGGTCCGCAGAACCGGGCATCGCTGCTATCCGTGGTGAAGAGCGCTCTCGCCATGTCGCTGCCCGACCAGCCGTAGAATCGGCTCGTTCCATCGGGACCGGCGGCGCTCAACGCGATTGATCGCGGCGCGAACGTGTGCTACGATGGCGCGACTGGACTGGGAGCGCAGAGGTAGAACAGATGGTCGACATCCAGCGGCGCGTTCGCGGCGCCGATCTCCTGCGGTGGGTTCCTGCGGTCGCGCTCTTGGGGCTGCTTGCCGCGTGCGGCGCGCAGAACGAGTTCCTCGCCGAAGGGAAAGACAGCCTAAAGTCCGACAAGCGAACCCGCATCACGGTCGCCGTCGAGCAGTTCCACGAAGCCCTGAAGACGTCGATGAGTTCCAAGGAGGAGGCGGAGACGCACTACCTCCTGGCGTACTACGATGAGTCTATGTCCCTCGACGAGCGCGTGGGTCACTTCGTCCGCGCCTGCGAGATTCAGCCCCGCAAGTACACCGACGCCCTGCTTTACGAAGCGCTGCGAGACCGTGACGACACGGTCCGCGAGGCGGTTCGTCAGGCTCTCGAGAGGCGGTACGCCCAGGACGGAGCCCGAATCCGGCGCGAACTGATCAAGGCGCTCCACGGCAAAGACAACCGGGATCGGTTCGATGCCGCTTGGGTGCTCGGCTACCTCGCCGCCAAGGACGACGCTCTGACCAACGAGTTGATCGCCGCGCTCGATCACAAGCGCATGGAGACGCGCCTGAACGCCGTCGTCGCCATTGAGGAGCTCGCGCGTCAGGACGCGACGCGCGCGCGCCAGGCGATCCCGGCGCTCCGGCGGAAGATCGCTGCCGCTCCGCTGCGGACTTGGTGGAAGTTCTGGGATCGCGAGGGCTCACGCGAAGACCCCGCCGTCCGGGAACTCGCGGTGCAGGCGTTGGGCACGATGGGCGCGACCGACGAGTTGCTGATGATCCTGCAGAACAAGGGCTCGTCGCTGCGGACGAACGCGATGGATGCTCTGATCGCATCCGGTTCGGGCGATTCCGCCATTCCCGTTCTGCTGGGACTGCTTTCGGACTCGACGGGCGCGGAAGTGCCCTGGACGACGCGTCAACGCGCTGGACGACGCGTCGTGGTCGGAAGGTGAGACGTCGATGACGGAACCGGTATCCCGCTTCCACGCAACGACGTCAGCGGCACGGCGCGCCACCATCCTTGGCGCTGCCGCGATGTCTCTCATGGTCGCGCTCACAGGCTGCAGCCCGGAGCGGAGCTACCACGACACGACGCTGAACCTGACCGTCGAACGCCTCGATCCTGAGCTCGACAATCGCTGGGGCACGTCGGGGGTCGTCGTGACCGAGACCGGCTCGGGCGGCGATCTTGGCGTCGGCGACCTGGTGACACACGTCGTATTGCGCGTGGCGGTGACGGACGAGGCATCCGTCCGAGCCGCTCTCAAGAACGCGATGGCTCCTCGCCGCCACATCTGGAACGTCCGAGAGCGCGAGACGTCCGATGCGAGCGCTGTCCTGGAGATCGAGAGAACCGGCAGCACGCTCTACACCGAACTCGCGTCGAGCAAGCCGAAGGAGTGGGCGAAGCACGGACTCGCCTTCGATGGCACGCGGGTCTCCGATATCCGCGACGGCTACCAGGGGGACGCCTCGCGGAGCCCCGCCGAAGCCGCCGGGATCGTCGTCGGAGACCGGATCGTCGCCGTCATCGACGAGGACGCCGTCGCATCGCCAGCGGAGTTTCGGAAGGCGATGGCGCGCGCGAAAGACGCCGCATCGATCTACCTCTACACGCAGGAACTGACCGGCATCCGGCTCGAGACGATCCGCGTCATGGGCGAGCTCGCTGCGGGCAACGCCTCCGTGCTGTCGCGCCTGATCGAGCTGCTGAACACGTCCCAAGACTTGGCGACACGGCGCACGGTGGCGCGTTCCCTCGCCCGCCTCGCCCGGCATCAGACCGACACGGTGTTGCTGCAGGCGGTTCTGCCGCTCCTCCACGCCGATACCGAGCCGGACGCTGAGATCCGCCGCACGGCTGCCGGCATCGTCGAGTCGCTCGTTCAGGTTCTGCCCAAGGAGACGTTCGACCAGACGGTGATGGACACGCTGGCGGTCGCCCTGACCGACTCCGAGCCCGGCGTCCAGTTCAAGGCTGGAGTGGTCTTGAGCACGCTGGGCGAGAGCGCTTTCGCCTACATCGAAGCGGCGCTCGCAGAGGGGAACCCCGACCGCGTTCGCGACATCGCGGCGACAGCGTTGGGCGACATCGGCGGAACCCGCGCCCGCGATACGCTGATCGCAACGCTCCGCTCGACGACCTCCGTGCCGTTGCAGCTCACCATCGCCACCGCGCTGGCGAAGATCAACGACGCGCCTTCCCGGACCGAACTGCAGTCGCTGGCGGGACGATCCTCCGGCGGCGTCCAGGAGCTCGTTCGGCAACTCCTGGCTGCGTCCAATCCCCCGGCAGCGCCCTCCTCCTGACGACCGGCTCCCATGCGAGCCCGCGCCAACATCCTCGTCCTCGGGTTCACCAATATCGGTGACGCTGTCCTGTCGACGTGCGTCGTCGAGCCGCTTCGAGCCCACTCGCCCGAGGCGCGTCTGACCTTCCTCGCCGGGGAACGCGCCGCGCCCATCCTCGACGGCGAGCCGGGCATCGGTACCGTATACCGCTACAGCCCATCGGTTCATCGCGGCGTCCGGGGGCGCTGGCTCCTCGTGCGAGAGCTACGGGCGCGCCGGTTCGACCTCGTCGTGGACTTGCGCGATGCGCCCTACTCGCGCCTGCTGGGAGCTCGACGAATCGGGCTGCGCGAGTACGGTCGGGTCCACGCGGTGGATCGGTACCTCGGAGCGCTCCGCGCGGCAGGGATCACGACCGATCAGGCGCGACCGGCGCTGACGCCCACGGCATTGGAATGCGATGCCTCCCGCGCATGGCTCCGGCAATCGGGCATCCGAAGCGACCGCCCCACCGTCGGCATCCATCCCGGCGGCAACTGGGCGTACAAGCTCTGGCTCCCGGACCGGTTCGCGGCAGTCGCGGACGGACTCTCCGCTGATTTCGAGGCGCAGACGCTCGTGTTCGCCGGACCCGGCGAGAAAGCGATGGCGTCCGAGTGCGCCGAGGCATGCCGCCATCCGGCAACCGCTGTAGGCGACGTCTCGCTGCGGATGCTCGCCGCGCTGATCCAGGCGTGCGATCTCTACGTCGGCAACGACACGGGACCGATGCACATCGCCGACGCCGTCGGGACGCGCGTGGTCGCGCTGTTCGAACCGACGGACGACGTGCGCAGCGGGCCCTACGGCAGGGAGCACTCGGTCATCCGCAGCGATATGGACCTCGGCTGCAATCCCTGCCACCCCGGCAAGACGCCCGGCGGCTGCGGCAAAGGGTTCTGCGAGCCCCTCCACTCGATCACTTCCGACCGAGTGCTCGTCGAGGCGAGGCGGCAGTTGGCTGACATCCTGACTCGGAAGGGGTCACGTGGTCTGTAACAGCATTCTCGGCGCCATCGGCTCGACGCCCCTCGTCGCGCTCGACCGGATCCGTCCGGCGAACGGCGCGCGCGTGCTTCTGAAGCTCGAGTACCTGAACCCCGGCGGCAGCATGAAAGACCGCATCGGGCTCCAGATCATCGAGGATGCGGAGCGCTCCGGTCGGCTGCGACCCGGAGGGGTCGTCGTCGAGTTGACGAGCGGGAACACGGGAACCGGGCTGGCGCTGGCGTGCGCGATCAAGGGCTACCGCATGGTCGCCGTCATGTCGGAGGGGAACTCGGTCGAGCGGCGACGCATGTTGAGCGCATTGGGGGCGGAGCTCGAGCTCGTTCCGCAGTCCGGTTCGTCGGAGCCCGGCAAGGTCTCCAAGGAAGACCTGGAGCTCGTCGAACAGCGCGCTCAGGAACTGACGCGCGACCTCAAGGCGTTTCGCGCCGACCAGTTCTACAACGAGAGCAACCCGCGCGCCCACGAGTTCGGCACGGGACGCGAGCTATGGGAGCAGGCGAACGGACGGATCACCGCGTTCGCGGCGATGGTCGGAACCGGCGGGGTGTTCGTCGGCACGGCGCGGGCGCTCAAGTCCCGGAACCCACAGATTCGCGCCTACGCGGTCGAGCCGGATAGGGCTCCCTTCCTCGCCGGAGGACCCGTGACGAACACGCGTCACAAGATCCAAGGCGCCGGGTATGCCATGCTGCCGGGATTCTGGGAACCAACGCTGGTGGACGGCTACCTCACCGTCACGGACGACGAGGCGATCTCGATGGCGCGCCGTCTGGCACGAGAGGAGGGCGTACTAGCGGGGTTCTCCACCGGCGCGAACGTGGCAGCCGCGATGCAGATCGCCAGCCAATGCCTGCCGGATGCCGTCGTCGTCACCATCGCATGCGACAGTGCCATGAAGTATTTGAGCACGGACCTGTACGAGTAGCCCTACTCGTGGCGCAGGGCTTCGGTAGGGGGCAGCAGCGCGGCTCGGAACGCCGGAAAGATGCCCGCCAGTATGCCGATCGCGCCGGAGATCGCCATCGCCACCAGACCCGTCTCCAACGAGACGACCGCGGGCCAGTTCACGGGCGGTCCGCCGACGTTCTTCACCAACTGCGACATGATCAACCCGACGGCTTTCCCGAACGTCGCTCCGACCACGATGCCGATGATCCCTCCGACAGCGCCCATGACGATCGCCTCGATCAGGAACTGGTAGAGGATGTGCCGCCGGTGCGCCCCGACGGCTTTCCGCAGTCCGATCTCGCGCGTCCGCTCCGTCACGGTCACCAGCATCATGTTCATGATGCCCACGCCGCCGACGACCAACGCGATGCTCGCCACGCCCACCAGGAACGCCTTGAGGATGAAGCTCACCCGGTTCACCTGACGCATGATCTCGTCGGAGGTGAAGAACTGGAACGCCTCGTCGGGATCGACGCCGTGAGTCCTCGCCAGGACGACCTTCGTCTCCAACAGCGCCTGCTCGACCTCCTGCGTCGAGGTGGCACGGACGAAAAAGACGCCCACTCGGTCGCTCCCCATGTACCGGCGCTGGAACGTCGTCAGAGGAAGGACGAGCGTGTTGTTCGTGCCCGTGAAGTCCGGGGTGAAGTCGCCCTTCTTGCTCATCACGCCGACGATGAGGAACCGCTGTCCCCACATGCGGACGTACTTGCCGATAGGGTCCTCGCCGGGGAAAAGCTCCTTCTCGATATCCGTCCCGATGGCGCAGACGAGCTCCTCCCGCTCGACATCCGTGTCGGTGACGAAACGCCCGCGATCCAGATACCAGTTGTGTCCCTCTTCGTACTCCGGCGTCGTCGCCGCGATGGTGACCTGCTTCTCCCTGCCGCTGTATCGAATCGGAGCCATGAACCCGGAGAGCTCCGGCAGCACCAGCTTGACCGATGGAGCCGTCGCGCCGATGGCTTGCGCGTCGGAGTAACGGAGGAACGCTTTCGCTCGATTCGGCACCCACCTGCCGTCGTCGAGTTGCACCCAATCCGGGCGGAACACGACGATCATGTTGCCGAACCCGATCCGTTCGAGGAGATCGATGACCACCTTCGTGTAGCCCTCGCTGACGGAGACCATCCCGGTCACCGTCGCGATGCCGATCACCATGCCGAGCATCGTCAAGAGCGCGCGGAGCTTGTGCCGCCCCATCGCCGCGAAGCCCTGTGCGAAGCTGTGCAGGAAGATCATCGCAGCCTCGCCCCTACTGGTGGCGCAACGCCTCGATAGGTGGCAGCAGCGCGGCTCGGATCGCGGGAGCCATGCCGGCGAGGATGCCCGTCAACGAACCCGCGCCGACCGACAGCATCACCGAAAACCACGACAGAAACGAGGGCCACTCGCCCTCTTTCACGATGAACTTGATGACGGCGAAGGCGAGCGCCCGTTCGGTCAGCCAGCCGAAGAACACGCCGATGGCGCTGCCGACCAGGCACAGCAGGAACGCCTCGATCAGAAACTGGGTCGCGATATCGAACCGCGAAGCCCCGACGGCCTTCCGAATCCCGATCTCGTGCGTGCGCTCGGTCACCGTGACGAACATGATATTGAGGATGCCGATCCCGCCGACGACCAGCGACATCCCGGCGATCAGACCGAGAACCGCCTTGATCGCCGTGCCGATCAGGTTCGCTTCGGTCGCCATCTGCGATGCCTGAGAATAAACCTCGAACCCGTTGTCGCCCGGGTGGTATCGGCTCAGAATCGCCCGCACCTCGTCCTGAGCGCGCTCGCGAAGCTCCGGCGTCCGGGCCTTCAGCAGCAGGCTCGGAACCTTGTCATTGCCCGAAAGCTGCGACTGCGCCGTGGTCACCGGAATGAACACCTGGTTGTCGAGGCTGCCGGCGGGACTGTTGCCCCCTCCCATCGACTCCATCACGCCCACGACCGTATAGCGCTGGTTGTTGATTCGCAGCTCTTCGCCGACGGGGTCGAGAAAGCCGAACAGGTCCTCGGCGACCTCCGATCCGATGACAACCACCTTGCTCCACAGGCTGACATCCATATCGACCAGGAACCTGCCCATGTCCTCGGTCCAGTCTCGGATGCTCTGGTAGGCGGACGTCGTGCCGCGCAGACTGGCGCGTTTCGACTCTCCGGCAGCGTCGAGGTCGGCGTCGGTTCCCATCTCCGGCGTCACGTATTCGACCGACGGGCACAACTCCTCGATGCGGTAGACGTCGCGCATCGTCAGGTACTGGTTGCTTGGGTTCCGCTGCCATCGCCCGTCGCGCTGGACCCACTCCGGGCGGCTGACGTTGAACGTCGATGTCCCGCCCATCTTCTCGACCTCGAAGAGGACGAGCCGCCGCGCGCCCTCTCCGAACGACATCGTCCCGATGACGCCGCCGGTCCCGATGACGATGCCCAGCATCGTCAGCACAGACCGGAGCTTAGAGGCTTTCAGCGCGAGCCATCCGGTGACGAAGCCTTCGAAGAACCGGGTCATAGGGTGCTCCGTGCGCGGACCTGCGACGTGACATGGCTCTACATGCCACAGAGAGCACGTCGCGGACAGAAGCCGGGTTGACACGGGAGACGAGACGCTACGTGGTCACCCCGGCGTTGAAGGGAGAACGACCGGCGGTCTCGCCCTTGATGCGCTGGTCGATGTAGATCTCGTTGCGAGGCTTGAATCCGGGCAGCGTGACGACGTTGACGAAGACATCGATGCCTCGGTGTCCGGTTCCGGGAGGGATGTAGACCGTCGAGCCGGGCTGTAGCGGCGTTCGGTCGAACCGGGACAAATCGTCGACGTCCGGGAAGGTGACCAGCGACGCCTCTCGCCCGTAGGTCTTCAGCCCGTACGCGCCAGGGTCGAGCACGAGATACATCTCGCTCTGGGCGGTTCCTCCGCCGACGGGAGTCGCCGGGTGGTAGTGAGTCTGCGACGTTTCCGCCGCGATGTTCACGACGTGGCTGTTGACCCAGTTCGCCCCGTCGGGCGTGCTCGCGTTGCCAGTTCCCGTGAGCCACGTCAGCGGCAGACGGCGGAACGCGTCGAACGCGAAGTTGCATCCGCCCGCCGTGTCGCGCAGATGGATCAGCCGACGCGCCGGCGATGTGTGCGTGTCGGTCGCGGCGTCGGACTCGATGAACCAGTAGCGGAACTCGCCGCGGACTCGCACCGGGCGCGACGCGGTCGCCGCCAACTGGTCACCGGATCGGATCGGTTCCCACCCGTCCGCCTGCTTGCGCGACCAGCCGATCTCGCGGTAGGCGGCGATCAGCACTTCCAGAGCCGCCAGAGCCTGCGGGTCGTCGGTCCATTCGCTGCGCGGCAGCCCGCTCTCGACGATCAGCCAGATTTCGCCCGCGATGTCGCCGACGAACTGATCGCCCAGCCGACGCGCCGCCATCGCCTGGATCGGGTTGCGGATCCTCGGATGGAACGTCGCGGCACGCGCGTCAAGCTGCGCGAGCGAGAGCAACACGTCGTCGCTCACGCCTTCGGGAGCGTAGTCCGAGTCGAGCGGCTTGCCGTCGCCCTCCTGGGTTCGCGTGCCGCGTGGAAGGAAGACCTCGCCGCTGCCGGACTCGATCCAGAAGTAGCCGACGCCTCGGGATATCAGCTCCGTCTCGTGCTCGACGGCTCCGCGACCCAGGTTCCGCCCAGGGTTCCACGCGCGGAACGTCTCGACGACCGCGTCGTAGCTCCCATCCGCGATGTGCCCCACAACGACCTGCGCCATGTAGCTCCCTGCCCGTAGCTAGGCGGCAAGCGCCTTGAACAATGCGACGTACAACGCCAGGACCTTCTCAGGATCGGGCCCGCGGTACGCGCACTCGTTCGAGATGTAGCCGCTGAACCCGATGCGACGCAGCCAGCGGAACATCTGGCGATAGAGCTCGAAGGTCTCCGGCTTCTCCGCCTGGTGCGTGTGCACCGACGTGATGTGCGGCGCGACACGGGAGAAGAGCGACACGATGGAGCCCGCCTCGCAGCCGACGAACTGCGAGTTGAACACGAACCCCACGTTGGGCAGGTTCACGCCCTCGATGAGCTTCATCGCGGCATCGGGGTCCGTGAAGCTGCCATGCATCTCGATGCTGACCGTCACATCGCTGCCGGCGGCGTTCTCGCCCAGCGTTCGGAGCGCCTCAGTCACCCATCCGATCACGCTGTCGCGCGTCTCCGGCGTGAACCGGTCTCCGAGCACGCGAACGTGCGAGCAACCCATGTAGGCGGACATCTCGATGACGCGCTTGACGCGATCGGCGCTCGTCGCCCGCTCGGAGGCATCCGGCGAATGGAACACCTGGCAACTCGTCAGCGACGAGATCGCCAGTCCGCTCTCGGCGACTCGCTCCTTGAGCGGCTTCCAGTTCTCGCGCGGCGTATCCCACTCGAACCCGTGCTGCTGCTTGAAGTCCATCAGGAACTCGACGCCGTCGTAGCCCGTCACCTTGGCGATGCGGAGCGTCTCGTCGAGCGACCAATCCTGCGCCGTCTGGTACGTGTTCAGTGACCATTTCATGGTCGGTCTGCCTCCGTCGTCTGGAACTGGATGGCGTATCCGCGCGACACGAGCTTGACAGGTGCGATCGGCACTGATGACAATACGATGCGCCGTCCGGGGCGAACTCGCACCAGGAGGTCACGGACTTGGGCTATCTTTGGTTGCCGCGGCTGTACCGTCTCCTTTGGCTCCTGCTACTCGCGAGCGGCGTCCTGTGGTACTTGCAGATCAGCGACCCGGACAAATACAACATCCGACTCATATTCGACGGCGGGAGGAAGCTCTCGACCGTCTTCGGCATCGCCGTCGCGATCGTCACGGCATGGATCGTGTCCGTGTCGTGGGAGCAACACGTCGCGGGCAAAGGCAGGCGCCCGACGCTCGAGCTCACGCTCGCCGATCGCCACTATGGCGGGACCGTCTTCGTGCGGCGCGTGCCGACGCGCATCTGGAACGCCGCGGAAGTCGGCGACCGGCTCGTCAAGTCGCGGTGGAGCGTCGTCATCCGACTCGCTCAGAAGCGCCGTCCCGACGCGTCCTAGACCGACGCCGAAGGCGTCTCTACCCCTGAATGACGAAGTTCGTCACCTTGACGTCCAGCGGCGCTGGCAACCCCGCCTCGACGAGCGCTTCCTTGATGAGATCGATTGCGCTCTCGATCGCGTAGTTCTTGTCCTCGGCGATCACTTCGGCGGTGTCGAGCTCGGACAGCCCCTTGAGGATGGCAGCTTGCGCCTCCGCCCCGGCGACCTTGGGCCCGAGCGTCTTGCTGTTGGCGGTCGCAGCCGCGTATTGCAGCGTGACGTCGACTCGGAGCAACGGACGCCTGCCCTCCACGTCCGACGACAGGTTCACGATGATCGCACTATGGGGAATATCGACCGGCGGCTTCTCGGAACAGCCCACGAATACGGCGGCCGACAGGGCGAGGAGATAAAGACCTACGACTCTGCGTCTCATGTTTTCCCTCACTGTTTCAGGCGAACGTGAGCAGCGCCCCACGGCGCCCGTACGTCCGGCTTGCGATTATAGTACTCACCCTATCGGGTGTCAACGCGCGAAGGCGCACATTCACACCACGCAGGAGCCAGCGGCATGCGACCCACGGTCGTTTTAGACCCTCACGGCAGGCGCTTGGCGAACATCCTGAGCCCAGAAGACCGCGAACGTCTGGACGCCATCGCCAACGTGGTCTGGGCGCGCGACGAACCGATGACAGCCGACGCGCTCGAGAGCGTCCGCGACGAGGTGGTTGCGATCATCGCAGGCTACTGGCGACATGGCGACGTCGGCAACTACCCCAACCTGCGCGCCATCCTCGAAGTCAGCGGCGGATTCCCGTCGCCCGCGCACCTCGACTACGAGGCGTGCTTCCGCCGGAGCATTCAGGTTCTGAGCTGCGCTCCGGCGTTCGGCCCCGCCGTCGCCGAAATGGGCTTGTGCCTCGCCATTGCCGCCGCTCGGAACGTCGCGCGAACCGACGCCGGAATCCGCACGGGAACCGCGAACTGGAGCCACACCGACTTCGGCGACACGTTCCTGCTCTACGACAAGCCGGTCGGGTTCATCGGGTTCGGCGGCTTGGCTCGCTGCCTGAAGCCTCTGCTCGCGCCGTTCCGGTGCCCGATCCGCGTTCACGATCCGTGGCTCACGGACGCCTACCTGCGCACGCAAGGTGTCGAACCAGTGGGGCTCGACGAATTGCTCGAATCGTCGCGCGTCATCTTCGTGCTCGCCCTCCCCACTGCGTCAAATCGGGATCTCTTGGATAGGGAAAAACTGAGCCGAATCCCCTCGGATGCCGTTTTCGTGCTGCTCAGCCGGTCGCACCTCGTCAATTTCGACGCGCTGACCGACCTGCTCGCCGAGGGCAGATTCCGAGCCGCCGTGGACGTGTTCCCGCAGGAACCCATTCCCGCCGACCATCCGATCTGCCGTCTGCCCAACGTTACGCTTTCATCGCACCGGGCGGGTGCGATCCACGAAGCCCTGCGGAACATCGGCAGGATCGTCGTCAACGACCTGGAGGCGATTCTACGGGGATCGCCGCCTCACGAGATGCAGGCCGCCCAACCGGACTTCATCCGATTGCGAGGATAGCGCGGGGAGCCCGGGTCAGACGGGCTCCCGACGCCAGATGTACGGGGGCTCGAACAGACGTTTCTGCGCGTCGTCGAGCAGCGCATCGAGCTCTGGCGAGGGCGGATTCGCTCTGCCCCATGCTTCGTGCGCCGGGCTGTACTTCAGCAGAATCGACAGCCGGTCGTACGGAGCCCGCCACGGCAGCGTCCCGTGAGTCAACGCCTCGGTGAAGATGACGACCGAGCCCGCCTTCTGGGGAACCTGACGCACCCAGTCCCGGTGCGCCTCGAAGTGACGCACGTCGTTAGGCAGCGGGATGTTGCCCTTGTGGCTGCCCGGAATGCAGCAGAACCCGCCATCGTCAGGACCGACGTCCACCAGCGCCCACGAGGCGACTGTCAAGCCGTTGTACATCCGTCCGTTGCGGTAGATGTAGTATTGCGCCGGATCGTAGGGCGCAGCGCCACCGTGGAGCTGCAGCCCGACGTTGCTCGTGGACATGACGATCCCGTAGGCGTGGTCGAGCCGGAGCTTCTCGCCGAGGAGCTCCTTCAAGACGCCGAGGATGCGCGGCTGGGTCAGCATGTCGCGGAAGCCCTGGTCCCACAGGAAGAAGCCGCCGAACCGCTGACTTTCGATGGCATCCGTCGCGGGCGGAAGCTTCTGCCGCTCGATGACCTCGCGCAGGTGGGCGATCTGCTCCTGTGACAGCACGTCCTCCAGAACCAGGTAGCCGTTCACATCGAAGAAGTAACGCTCGTGGTCGGTCATCCCAGACGGTTCAGCCATGCTGGGGGCTCCGTTCCGCGTCAGTACCCGAGCGACCGAAGATACTCGCGGTTGGAGACAGCCGCTTCGGCAGCGGGCTTCGGCGGATAGGGGCGGTCGAGCTCGACGGACACCCACCCGTCGTAGCCTACCTGGTCGAGCCCCTCCAGCACGGCGGCGACATCCAGTCCCAGGTTCCCCTGCCCCAACTCGGCGAATCGAGCCTTCTCTCCGAACCGCTGCGTTCGATGGTCCCACGTCGCTGGATCGTCCGCGTGGCAGTCCTTCAGGTGAACGTGACCGATGCGCCCACGGAGCCGTTCGCTGCGGAAGACATCCATCGGATCGCTTCCGGCAGCCAGCAGGTGGCCTGTGTCGAACAGCAGCCACAGCTTGGGAGCCGCCGCCAGCAGGCGTTCGGCGTCATCGACCGTTTCGAGCAGCGTGCCGAGGTGGGCGTGGTGGAACCCCTTGATGCGGTGTTCCTCGCAGAAGTCGAGCACTTCGTCGAGAGTGCGCGCGGCTCGTTCGAAGTCGTCGTCCGAGGGCGTGGCTCCGCCCCAGTCGGCGCGTCGAAGGGCGGGAACCTCGGCGGCGTCGTTCCCCAGCGTGATGTTGTGGCGCACTCGATCCAGCGCGGACGCGCCCCCGGCGTTGACGACGTGGAGCCCCAGCCGACGCGCCAGCGTCGCCATCGCCACCAGCTCATCCGCGCTCCCGATGCCGATGCCCTCGACGCCGTCCCAGCCCGCCGCCGCGACCTCGCTCAGCACCTTCTCGGGATGGTCGCGCTGCTCGCCACCGAACTGAATCAGGTGGCAAGCGAGTCGGAATCTGCCCATGGGTGCGCTCCTGATACGGGTTCCGTCTCGAACGCCGGACACTGCCGCGTCCGGTCGTGTTGAAAGCCGCGTCAGCGGTTCGCTAGAATCAGGGCGTAGAGCCCACGCGATCCGCCCTGCGCCGCAGAGGTCTCCGATGAAGTCTCCCCCCACCCGCATCCAGCTCGACCGCCACGAGGCGCTCACTGTGACGTGGCGCGATGCCTCTGTGTCGGTCTATCCGGTGGACTACCTGCGTCAGCGGTGCCCGTGCGCTACGTGCCGCGAGACTCGCGAGGAAACCAACCCGCTGCGAATCCTGTCGGATGACATGCTCACGACGCACGTCCACGTCGTTCGCGTCCAGCCGGTCGGCAGGTATGCCATCAGCCTCGAGTTCAGCGACGGACACGCGACGGGCATCTACTCCTTCCAATACCTCGAAGAGATCGCCCCGAGCTTTCAGAACGCCTAGCTCTCCGCCTCGACGGACCCGCCGTAGACCGTGAGCTCCTTGCCCTTCTGCAGAACGATCTTGCGCAGGCTGTCGATGATCGCCTGAAGGGTCGTCTGCGCCTCCGCCGCGTTGTCCCCGGTCGCCAGGATGTCGATGGGGAGCCAGCCGGGGGTGTCCGTCATGGCGATGTACCCCTTCATGTAGGAACCGGGATACTGCGCCATGAGCTCCTGGAAGTGGGGAGCCAGGTCGGATTCGTAGGTGTTCACGAGCACGCGCTGGGTGGCTGCCCGGACCTCGTAGTGGTCGGAGATGTACGGGATGACGTGGCGCACGAAGACGGCTTCCATCTCGCGAGGGGGTCCCGGCAGCGCGAGGAAGGTCGTTCCGTTGACATCGACGCACGTGCACGGCGCCCAGCCCACGGGGTTCAGCATGACCGTGGCGCACGCCGGCACGGTCGCCATGCGCACCAGGTTCGGGTTCACCTCTTCGCGCGTGGCGATGTTTCGGCGCGCCATGTAGTCGGCGATCACGCCTTCGTGGGGCACCAGCGGCGAGTTCGTCAACTCCGAGAGCGCCGCCGTCGTGAGGTCGTCGGGGGTCGGACCCAACCCGCCGGAGCTGACGACGAGATCGGCGCCGCGCTCCATGGAGTTACGGAACGCGCTCACGATATCGTCCAGATCGTCCGTCAACTGTGTCACGCGGCGCACCTTAGCGCCCAGGTTGACGATCTGCTGGGACATCCAGAACGCGTTTGTGTCCTGAATCCTGCCGTAGACCAGTTCCGTGCCGACGCTGTAGAGCTCGATGGTTGGGGTGGACGCCATCGCTGTGCATCTTCCTCCGGTTGCGTGTGCGATGCCCTGATCGGGCTCGTCCTGCCGAGAGACGCCGACGACCGCGGACGAGTCCGTGCCATCGTCGGGAGTCCTCACCGAAACGCGGCGAGCGTAGCACGCGCAGGAACCCATCACAAGCCGAAGTCCGTTGTTGACCCGTCCGTTCGGAGCTATCATCGTGGTACAGACTGCCGTAGATGCCCGTCCGTTCGCACGACGCGTACGCGCCGTCGAGGAGGATGCCATGGTTGCCCGAACGGCTAGTACCTGCCTCGCCGCCATCGTCACGATGGCGACGTCCAGATCGCTCAGCGCCGCTCCCACCTACACACCCCCCGAAGCGCGGAACCCGATGCAGCGCTGGCTCGTTCTCGGACCCATTCGCGTCGCGCCTGGCGATGGGACGCCGAGCGACACCGCGCAGCGCGATGCGTTCGCGCGCGACCAGCTCGCGGACTCTGGCGGGGAAGCCGCCGCCGATCCCACGCCAGAGGCGGCTGCCTGCATCGGTGACGCGGAACTCGCATGGACGCTTCACGATGCGCCGAACGCCATCGTCGACCTGACGCAGGTCGTCGGCGAGCACGACTACTCCATCGCTTACGCCTACGCAGCCATCGACGTCCCGTCCGATGCGCAGGTCGTTCTGGGCGTCGGCAGCGACGACAGCATACGCGTCTGGCTCAACGGCGAGCTCGTCCACGACCACTGGGTCCTGCGTGCGGTCAAGGCAGACGATGACGTCGTGCCGATCCGACTGCGAGCAGGCACGAACCGGCTTCTGCTGAAGGTGCAGAACGCGACTCAGGGGTGGGGTTTCGCGTGCCGAATCCTCGACACGGACGCGATGGGCGATCGGCTGGTCGCTGCGGCCAGAGTTGGCAGGCAAGACACGGTCGACCTGCTGCTCGCGCACGGGGCGGACGCGTCGGTCGTGCGGGATGGTCTGAGCGCGGCGCAGGCGGCACGCATCGGAGGATTCGAGGACCTGTCGGAGCGCTTGACGGCATTGGGATCCGCTCCACCGGAGGAGATGCCGTCGCTCGACGCGCTGGTCAGCGCTCGGTTCGATCGGGCCGCCAAGCCCGACGCGCCGGGCATTGCCGTCCTCATCGCGCGAGACGGCAAGACCGTGGTTCAAAAAACGTACGGACTCGCGAACCTGTCCGACAAGATTCCTGTGACGCCCAAGACGAAGTTTCGTATCGGCTCGATCACCAAGCAGTTCACGGCGGCAGCCATCTTGAAGCTGCAAGAAGAAGGAAAGCTGAGCGTCGCGGACCCGCTGTCTCAGTACATCCCGGACTACACGCGCGGCGACGAGATCTCGCTGCGCCACCTCCTGACCCACACGAGTGGCGTTCCGGACATCACCGCGTTCCCGGAGTACATCGAGCACCTGGCGTCGCCCGTCGAGCTGAGTGCGACCGTCAACATGATCAAACGACGAGAGCTCAGCTTCGATCCCGGAACGATGTGGGCATACTCGAACTCGGGTTACCTACTCCTCCAGCACGTCATCGAGAGCGTCAGCGGCAAGGGCTATGCCGACTACCTGCGCGCGACATTCTTCGATCCGCTGGGTATGGTGGATACGGGCGTCCACGATGCTACGACCGTGTTGGACCATGAGGCCATTGGGTACTCGTATGGGCCCAGCAAGATCACCAAGTCGTTCGACTGGGACATGTCACGCGCCGGAGGCGCCGGAGCCCTCTACTCGACGGTGGAGGACCTCTACAAGTGGAACGAGGCTGTCTTCACGGGCAAGGTGCTTGCAGCCGAGACGCTCCGAGAGGCGTTCACGCCCGTCAAGCTGAACGACGGCAGCGTCGCCGACGCCCTCGGCGGCGGCTACGGCTACGGGTGGATGTTCGACACCGTGCGCGGGATGCGTCGCGTGTTCCACAGTGGCGGCTTGGATGGCTTTCTGTCCGCCCTGCATCGCTATCCCGACGCCAAGACGACGATCGTCGTTCTCGCCAACGCGATGGCACCCATGCCAGACCTCGTTCCCAGCGCCCTCGCCACGGAACTTGCATCGCTCGTGCTCTGGCGCGAGATGTCGACGCAGGCATCGCTCGCGCGGGACGTCGATGCCGACGTCAGTAGGTTCGGCGAGTATGTCGGGAGCTACGAATTGCCGTCCACGCCCATCGTTGAAGTCGCCTTCGAGGATGGGAAGCTCTACGCGGGCGTCGCTGGCCAGCCGCGCTCGGAGCTTCTGCCGTCTGGGCCGGACAGGTTCTTCTCGACCGACGCGAGCACGCCGATCCGGTTCGAGCGCGACGAGACAGGAGCCGTCGCGCGTCTCGTCATCGTCCAAGGCGCGACGGAGATCGTCGCGAAGCGCGTCGAGACGAGCGCGGTCGTCGCTGTCGAGCCATCCGTGCTCGACGAGTACGTCGGCGAATACGACTACGGGCGGGGAGCCGTCCTCACGGTGACGCGCGAGGGCGACCATCTGATGGCGCAGATGACCGGCCAGCCCAAGTTCGAGATATTCCCTCGCGGGGAGGATACGTTCTTCTGGAAGGTCGCCGCCGCCGAAGTGACGTTCGTCCGGGACGAGTCGGGCGTGGTCGTCAAGGCGCTCCACCGCCAGGGACCCGCTCGGATCGAGGCGGCGAAGCTGAAGTAGGCTCGCCGCCGAGGTGAGCGGCGCGGGGACGCTAGCTGTCGGACTGCGATCCGCCGAAGATGCGGCGTCGGAGGTTGTCTGCCGCCCTGCCCAGATGCCGAAAGTGGCTGAGCATGTCACGGAGCCGTCGGATGCTCCGCTCCGTCATGGCTTTGAGGTGATCGTCCGCCTCGCGCTCCTCATGCCGCTGGAGCGCCCGCATCGCCCGCTGATCGGGAAGCTCTGCGAGGGCGCCGATGGCTGCGCGTCGGACGCGCCATTCGGTCGAGAAAAGCATCTCCGTCAACGGATCGATCGCGGCGGCGAAGTAGTCGAACACCGGCTTGGAGAGTTTGACGCTCCGCGCGAGCGCTTCGGCAGCGGCGACTTGGACATCTGGATCAATGTCGATCAACCCCCGGCGGAGCATGCGGCTCAGCGACAGCACGCGATCCGTGTCGTTGTCTCGGATGGCGCTGCCGAGGAGTCCGACCGCTGCCATGAAGTCGCGCCGAACCTCGGGATCGCCGAGGAAATCGTGGTTTGCGAGGTCGAGGTGAAGCGGGTCCTCGCTGGCGTTCGGGTTCGCCAGTCTGAGGAATTCGTCGAGGACGTGACCGTCTCCGACGAACCCGAGCCAGAACAGATGCTCGCGGAGAGACTCCCCCTCTTTCATCTCCTTGGGGTCGGCGAGCTCCTCGAGCAGTTGCGCCCGAAGGGCATCGACGGTCTCGACTCGCAGGAAGAGCATCCGCAGCAGGCGCTGCTCGTGACGGATGCGGATATCTTGTTCGCGGAGAAAGTCGTCCAACGGGTCGCGTTGCCGTCGTCGCTGATCCACAGCAGCCCCCTTCGGATGCCTCGAAGCACGAGCAAGGCTACCAGGGTGGGCTAGGCTTGGGCAACGCGTCGGCATTGGCGATCCGCGGCATGCGATCGTACGATGATGCTGGCTGGTAAGCGCCTCCCGACCAAAACTGCGAACACGACGACGACAAACGGTCTCGTGTTCCCACGGTCGGCAGGATGTGCTATGCTCAGTGCTTGTACTAGGATGGGCTGCGCCAGCGGTGTGTCGATGCGCCAGCCGGGCTGGTGTTGACTGCAATGCGCATACGCAGCGCGACAGCGAATGTTGAGGCAGGGTTACATGGCTGAAGTGCCCTCGGACGAAGTGCGGGACGACGCCCAGTCTGACGAGCAGACTGCGCCCGCTTCCAGTCCATCGGACGACGTGTTGCTCGGCGAAGACGGGCTTCCCATCGACGAAGACGCCCGCGATGACGCGATGCTCGCGGAACACGACTCCGTCGAGTTCGACGACAGTCGAGGCGGCCAGCGTGTCATCAGTGTCATCTTCGCCTCCATCGCGGGATTCGAAACCACTCCGAGCATGACGCAGGACCAGATGGAGGACATCGCGGTCCGCAAGGGTGGGTTCGACGCGGCTCTGGACGAGATCATCTCCAAGTACGGCGGAAGCATCGACAAGATCATCCGCGGCTTCTTCATGGCGACGTTTGGCACGCAGCGGTCAACGCCGAACGATCCGATGTTCGCCGTCCTAGCTGCCATGGAGATGACCGAAACGGCTGAGCAGTACGGCGCGGAAGTCCACGTCGGCGTCAACACGGGCAAAGCCTGGGTCGGGCAGATCCGGACCGAACGTACGATCGACACCACCGTCATCGGTGACACGGTCAACCTGTCGGCACGACTCAAGACGAAGGCAGGACACAACGAAGTCGTCGTCAGCCCAGCCGCGTACGACGCGACGATAGACTACTTCGAGTACGAAGCCCTTCCGGCCGTCATGGTGAAGGGCATCTCCGAGCCGGTTCCCATTTACGGAGTCCGGCGCCGCAAGGAGGCGGCGACAGCCCTCCAGGCGACGCGCGAAGCCGACGCCGACCGACTCAAGCGGCTCGAGGAATCCATCCCCGAATACCTGCGCGAGCGCATCAAGTCGGGTCAAACGGCCGCACCCGGCGAGCGCAAGATGGTCACGATGCTCTTCTCGGACGTCAGCGGGTTCACTGCCCTGTCTGAGAAGTACAAGACGAAACCCGAGCTCATCGCCGAAGTGATGAACCGGTGCCACAAGCGGCTCGGAGACATTATCTACAAGCATGAGGGCGTCATCGACAAGATCGTCGGCGACGAACTGATGGCGATGTTCGGAGCGCCCATCATCCACGAGGACGACCCGGAGCGCGCGATCTGGTGTGCCCTCGAAATGATGGAGGAGATGCAGCGGTTCAGCGATGAAACGCAGGAAGAGCTCGGCGTCCCGCCGCTCACCGTCCACATCGGGATCAACACGGGACGCGTCTCCATCGGGAACCTGGTTCCTGGCTCCACTCGGATGGACTACACGGTGATCGGGGAGCCTGTCGAGCTCGCCGAGATCCTGGAGGACGTCTCCGAGGGCGGGGAGATCGTCGTCGGCGAGCGTACCTACCGGCTGACGCGCGCGCTGATCGATTTCAAGACGCTGGACCCGGTCGAGCTCGGCGGGAAGATGGTTCCCATCTATCTCGTGCTCGGCAAGAAGGACCAGACCGAGTCCAAGCGCGGTCTGACCGAGCTCGGCAACGTCCCGATGGTCGGACGTGAAGCGCAGTTCGAGCTGTCGAAGAAGTGCCTCGAGCGGGCGATGGCGGGCGAGAGCGTCATTACGACCATCATCGGCGAGGCGGGGTTCGGCAAGTCGCGCCTGAAGCGCGAGACGCGGGCGATCCTCGAACAGCATGGCGGCGTCTGGATCGAGGGATCGTGTTTCCCCAACACGGTGACGTCGAGTTACTCCGTCTTCCTGCGAGCCTTCGAAGCCTACCTGGGGCTGAAGGAGTCCGACACGGCACTGGACCGCCGGATCAAGCTGACGTCCAGGCTCGAACAGGTCTTCGGCGGCGACCAGGCGGCGATGGACGAGGTGCTGCCCTACATCGGGAACATGCTCTCCGTCACGTTCGAGGGTCCACTGGCAGACCGTATCGCTTACCTGGACCCGGAGCAGTTGCAGAGGCGGACATGGGTCGCCGTCCGCGACCTGCTGGCGCGAGAGGTGAGCCAGCGTCCCGTCATCCTCGCCCTCGACGACTTGCACTGGCTCGACAGCATCTCGAACGATCTCATCTACTTCCTGATGGAGAACCTCAGGGAGGTTCCCATCTACCTGATGCTCATCTACCGCCCCGAACGGCGCGATCTGTGCTGGGCGCTCGGCGAGACGGCTCAGTCGAAGTACGCGTCTCGGTACGAGCTCATCGAGATCACCCCACTGGTGCCGGAAGCGGCGCGACGTCTCATCGACATCATGCTGCCGATGACGGAAGAGGGCAAACCCATCAAGGAGATGCTCCTCGATAAGGCGGGCGGCAACCCGTTCTACCTCGAAGAGTTCATCCGCGTCCTGCTCGACGACGATTTCATCGAGCGGAGCGGCGACATCTGGGTTCTCAAGAAGGACGTCTCCGAGTTCCGCCCGCCGGATTCGCTGGAGCAGATGCTGAGCGCTCGTATCGACAAGCTGGACGACGCGTCCAAGGTCGTCCTCCAGACGGCGTCCGTCATCGGCAGGAAGTTCGAGCACGAAGTCCTCGAGGACGTCGTTGACGACACTGCCAAGCTCGATGACTGCCTGTCCTATCTGACCGACCTGAACTTCGTCTACGAGGAAGTGCCGGATCCGCTCGCGTACGTCTTCGGTCATATCGTGACGTACGAGATCTCGTACAACGCCATCGTTGGACCTCATCGAAGGGAACTCCACTCGCGGGTCGGCTCGACGCTCGAAACGCAACACGTCGAGTCGCTCGAGCTCTTCCTGGAGCTGCTGGCGTTCCACTTCGTTCAGTCCACGAACCGGCACAAGGCGGTTCACTACAGCGGGGCGGCAGGGACGAAGTCGCGGCGCTACTTCAACAACAAGGACGCCTGCACGTCCTACGAGCGCGGGCTGGAGATCGCCGACCAACTGTCCGATGCCGACCGAGACGACGTGCTTGAGATCCTCGAGGGACTGACCGACGTCTACACGGTGATCGGGCGCTACGACGACGCCGTCTCGATGTCGTCGCGGTCGCTGGTACTCGTCGAGGCAGGTCTGCGGCGCGCGGTGCTCCTGCGCAAGTCGGGCCTCATTCGGCAGAAGCGCTCGGAGTTCGCCGACGCCGACGGTTTCTTCGACCAAGCCCTGGAAGCTCTCGAGCAGATCGAGCAGACGCCGGAGACGATCCGAGAGGGGGCGAGGCTCTACGACATGAAGGGCTTCATCTCCTACACGCGCGGCAGCTTCCCGGACGCCAACGAGAAATGCCGTCGAGCCGTCGATATGCTGGAGGGAATGGACGCCCCGGACGTGATGTGCAGCGCGCTCAAGAACCTGGGCAGCATCCAGCTCCGTCTCGGGCAGTTCGACACGGCGATGGGCTATTACCGCCAAGCCGTTGAGATCGGCGAGCGCATCGGCGACAAGCTCCTGATGTCTGCGCTCTATCACAACATGAGCGCCGCGCACCGGCTCCAAGGCAAGACCGCCGATGCGATCGAAGCCGTCCGCCGGAGCATCGAGCTCAAGGAGGAAATGGCGTACGCCGACGGGCTCACCCGATCCTATGCCGGTCTGGGATCGCTGCTCCGGCAGCAGGGCGATATGGACAAGGCGCGTGAACACTACGAGAAGGCGCTCGAGATCGCCGAGAACATCGGCTCCCCGCAAGGCATTGCCGAGGCGGAGACCCTCATCGGCGCGTTCTATTTCTACCTGAAGGACTACACACAGGCGATCGCCCACTACACGCGCGGGCTTGAGATCAGCCGCAGCATCGGCGACCGCCAGAACGAGGTCAGCGCGCTCAACAACATCTGCGACGCCTACATCTACGCCAATGACCTCGATGCGGCGGAGCAGTTCGGCAGAGACGCCGAGGCGCTCGCCAAGGAAATCGGCATGCAACAGGTACTCGTCAAAGCCCAGGTCAACTTGGGAACGCTGATGTGGAAGCGCTCTCGACCTGAGGAGGCGATCAGCGAGTTCCGAGCGGCGCTCGAGTCCGCGGTCAACGCGAAGGATGCCACCGCGCAGGCGGAAATATACCGCAACCTGGGTGACATCTACCTCGAGCAGAACGATCCCGACCAGGCGAGAGAGAATCTGACCAAGGCGGCGGACCTCTATGCCCAGCTCGGGTCGGCGTCCCGCGCCGAGGACATCCGCAAGCGCATCCCAGCCTGATACGAGGTGACGCGACACTCGCCATACGCCTGAAACCGGTGGCTCGTGTGAGAGCCACCGGTTCAACAGCGACGTGAGCCGGTGACGACAGTCCCGACTTCGAGAATCCACGCCGTGAGAGAGCGCCTCCGTCGGCATCGTGTCTCGGGACATGCCACGGGGCGGGCTCGTGCCCCAGTCGATCCAAGTCGTGTCGTTTTCCTTGCACTTCCCGTTCTCTGCGGTTAAAATAGTTAGTTGCTCACGCCCCGAACCTCCCCGCAATCGTCCTGTGGAGGAAGCATGCCCCACACGATACAGGTCGGTAAGACCCAGCGGCGTTCGTATGCCAAGATTCCTGAGGTCCTGGACCTGCCGGACCTTGTCGAGGTCCAGAAGCGCTCGTACGAAGAGTTCCTGCAGCGGGACGTTCCTGCTGAGCAACGCGCGATCACGGGACTCGAAGCGGCGTTCCGCGAGATGCTTCAGATCACCGACTTCAGCGAGACCGCTTCACTTAACTACGCTTCGTACGAACTGGGTCGGCCGAAGTACGACATCGTCGAGTGCCAAGAACGCGGCACCACCTACGCGATCCCACTCAAGGTCAAGGTCCGCATGGTGGTGCGGTCCAAGTCCGAAGATGGCGACGCGGCGGGCGATGTGCAGGACGTCAAGGAATCCGACGTCTACATGGGCGAGATCCCGCTCATGACGGAACGCGGGACGTTCATCATCAACGGCGCTGAGCGCGTCGTGGTCAGCCAACTGAAGCGCTCCGAGGGCGTGATCTTCAAAGAGGAGGTTCAGCCGGCCGGCCGCAAGACCTACGTCACGCAGATCATTCCGCTCCGGGGCGCGTGGATCGAGTTCGAATCCGACATCCAGAACCTGCTCTGGGTGCGCCTCGATCGGCGGAAGAAGCGCTACGCGACGACATTTCTCAGGGCGCTCCACTGGTCCACCAACGAGCAGATCGTTCAGCAGTTCGTGACGCCGGAGACGCTGCCGCTGGGCGAGGCGACCGTCGTCTCGTTGGCGGACGTCGAGGGGAGCCTGGGTAAGACGCTCGCGCAGACCGCCGTCGACCAGGAGACAGGCGAAGTCCTCGCGGACGTCGGCACGCCGCTGACCGCGGACGTCGCAGCCCTGCTGCGCGAAGCGCAGATCGAGACGATCATCGTGCGCAACGCCACGGCGACCGACGACGCACCGTTGACGAGACGCATCCTCGCGGCATCCGCTGTCGACGCCGACACCGGCGAAGTGCTGGCTGAGACGGGTGTCGAGGTGGATACGGCGCTCATCGAGCGCCTCATCGCCGCGAACATCGCTGCCATCGCCGTAATTCCGTCGGCTCAGGAAGCGTGGATCCGACCCCTGCTCGATACGCTGCGCAAGGACCCGTTCCGGACGCAGGACGAAGCCCTCATGGAGATCTTCCGCGCTCTCCAGCCGGGGGATTCGCCGACGCCGGACAGCGCTCGTACGCGCATCGAGCGGCTCTACTTCGATCCGAACCGCTACGATCTCTCCCGCGTCGGACGCTACAAGCTGAATAAGAAGCTCGGGCTGAAGGTCGATCCAGACTCGCGCGTTCTCGAGGACACCGACATCATCGCTGTCCTGCGCTACTTGCTCGACGTGATGGCGGGCAAGGGGATCGTGGACGACATCGACCATCTAGGGAACCGGCGCGTTCGCGCGGTCGGGGAGCTCCTCCAGAGTCAGGTTCGTGTTGGGCTGCTGCGCATGGCTCGGAACATCCGCGAGCGGATGACCATCCAGGCGCAAGACCTCGATCAACGAACGCCGAACGACCTGATCAACCCGAAGCCGCTCACCAGCGCCATCAAGGACTTCTTCGGCAGCAGCCAGTTGTCCCAGTTCATGGCGCAAACGAATCCGCTGGACGAGCTGACGCACAAGCGCCGTCTGAGCGCCCTGGGACCGGGCGGTCTGCACCGCGACCGAGCCACCTACGACGTCCGTGACGTGCACCACACGCACTACGGGCGTGTCTGCCCGATCGAGACGCCCGAGGGGCCCAGCGTCGGTCTCATGGTGTCGTTGAGCTGCTACGCACAAGTCAACGAGTACGGTTTCCTCGAAACGCCCTATCAGCGCGTTCAGGAGGGTCAGGTCGTTCCCGGCGCGATCGACTACCTCTCAGCGGACCAGGAAGACCTCCACGTCATCGCCCAGGCGAACATCGCGCGCGACGCGGAGGGCACCCTGTCCGATCTGCCCACGATCACGCGCCATCGCGGTGACTTCCCAGTGAAGTCGCCGACCGAAGTCGATTACGTCGATGTGTCGCCGAAGCAGGTCGTCAGCGTCTCGGCGGCGCTGATCCCCTTCCTCGAGCACGACGACGCGAACCGAGCTCTGATGGGCGCGAACCAGCAGCGTCAGGCGGTTCCACTGCTCCGGCGCGAAGCGCCCGTCATCGGAACCGGCATCGAGTACAAGGCGGCGCTGGACTCCGGAGCCGTCGTCGTTGCCAAGCGCGACGGAATCGTGGAGAGCGTCACCGCCGACGAGATCATCGTCCGAACGCAGGAAGGCGAGCTCTACGACGAGGGCGAGCACTCCTTCTCCGAGATGGGTTACGACGTCTATCGGCTCATCAAGTACAAGCGCTCCAACAGCAACACGGTCATCGACCAGATGCCCATTTGCCGTAAGGGTCAGCGTGTCCGAGCCGGAGAGGTGATCGCCGACGGGAGCGCGACCAACCAGGGAGAATTGGCGCTTGGCGCGAACGTGCTCGTCGCGTTCATGCCGTGGGAAGGCTACAACTACGAGGACGCCATCCTCATCAGCGAGCGCCTCGTGCAGGACGACGTGCTGACGTCGATCCACATCGAGGAGTTCGAGCTCGACGCCCGCGACACGAAGCTGGGCAAGGAAGAGATCACGCGCGACATCCCGAATAAGAGCGAGGAAGCCCTCAGCGACCTGGACGAGGAGGGCATCGTTCGCATCGGGTCGGTCGTGGAACCGTGGGACATCCTGGTCGGCAAGGTGACGCCCAAGGGCGAGAGCGAGCTGGGCCCCGAAGAGAAGCTCCTCCGAGCCATCTTCGGCGACAAGGCGGGCGACTTCAAAGACGCCTCGCTGGAAGCCCGTCCCGGCGTCGAAGGCGTCGTCATCAACACGCGCATCTTCGCGCGCAAGGAGCGCGAGAAGGATCGCCAGAGCGAGCTCCGCGAGCAGGCACAGATCAAGCAGGCGGAGAAGGACTGCCGCGACAAGATCGCCCTCATTCAGCAGGGGCTCCGCGAGCAGGCGAAGCGCCTGATCCTCGGCAAGGAGCTGGTGACGGCGCTACGGACGGAGAGCGGAACCGTCAGCAAGAAGGGCGACGTCGTCACGCAGGCGATGCTCGACCAGGCGCTGGCGGCGGAGGATGCCTCCGTCTCCGACCTCGACACGATGGAGCGCATTCGGCAAATCCGCAGCCTGGCTCAGGGGCGTATCCGCGAGGTCAACGTCGAGCGCGACGAGAAGATCGAAAAGATCAACAAGGGCGACGAGCTGAAACCCGGCGTTCTGAAACTCGTGCGCGTCTACGTCGCGACGAAGCGGAAGATCTCCGTCGGCGACAAGCTGTCGGGTCGGCACGGCAACAAGGGCGTCATCTCAAAGATTCTGCCCATCGAGGACATGCCGTACCTCGAAGATGGCACGCCGGTCGACATGATCCTGAATCCGCTGGGCGTCCCGGGGCGCATGAACGTGGGGCAGATCCTGGAGACCCACCTCGGCTGGGCAGCCAGCCAGCTTGGGATGAAGGTCGCCACGCCGGTGTTCGACGGCGCCAGCGAGGATGAGATCCGCGACGAGCTCGAGGCAGCCGGGTTGCCGCTGACGGGCAAGGCGCGACTGTACGACGGTCGAACCGGCGAAGCCTTCCACCAGAAGGTGACCGTCGGGCTCCACTACATGCTCAAGTTGAACCATTTGGTCGCCGACAAGATCCACGCACGCTCCATCGGGCCCTACTCGCTGGTCACGCAGCAACCGTTGGGCGGCAAGGCGCAGCTGGGAGGTCAGCGGTTCGGCGAAATGGAGGTGTGGGCGCTCGAGGCATACGGCGCGGCTTACCTCCTGCAGGAACTCCTCACGATCAAGTCCGACGATATCGTCGGGCGTACGCGTGTCTACGAAGCGATCGTCAAGGGCGAGAACGCGCCCGAACCGGGTACGCCGGAATCGTTCAACGTCCTCATCAAGGAACTCCAGAGCCTCTGCCTCGACGTCACCCTCGAGGAGTCCAGCGACGCCGAATCCGAGCGCGCGCTCCTCGACCAGTTGACGGCTGAGCCCATCGAGGCTGCCGGTTCCTGAACCGACCCGAAGGGCTGAGCCGTTCCGACCCTCAGTGGGACGGCTCAGCCGCTGACGACCCCGTAACCCGGTCGAGCGACACGTCGAAGCGCAGCGGTTCCCCAGAGGAGGTCCGACCCCTTGGCTCAGTATCGACCTTCGCACAACGTCAACAACTTCGACGCGATCTCCATCCGCATGGCGTCGCCGGACACCATCCGGGAGTGGGCGAAGAGCCCCAACGCCAGTTCGTACGCATCCGGCGAGGTCAAGAAGCCCGAGACGATCAACTACCGGACGTTCAAGCCTGAGCGCGACGGGCTCTTCTGCGAAGCGATCTTCGGTCCGACCAAGGACTGGGAGTGCAGTTGCGGCAAGTACAAGCGCATCAAGTACAAGGGCGTCGTGTGCGACCGCTGCGGCGTCGAGGTGACCCAGGCGAAGGTCCGCCGCGAGCGCATGGGCTTCATCCAACTGGCAACGCCGGTCTCGCACATCTGGTTCTTCAAGGGCGTACCCAGCCGGCTCGGGCTTTTGCTGGATCTGTCGCTCAAGGAACTGGAGCGCGTCCTCTACTTCGAGGCGTACATCGTCCTGGATCCCGGCGACAGCCCCCTGGACTTCCGAGACCGACTGACCGAGGAGCAGTATCAGAAGCTGCGCGAGCACGGCTACCACTTCCGTGCTGAGATGGGCGCTGCCGCCATCAAAGAGATCCTCATCAGCATGGACCTCGAGCGCGAAGCGGTGCAACTCGACGCCGAGCTGGTGGAGACGAACTCGAAGCAGAAGGCGAAGAAGATCCGCAAGCGGCTCAAGATCATCCGCGGAATGATCAAGTCGGAGAACCGACCCGAGTGGATGATCCTCGACGTCATCCCGGTCATGCCGCCCGAGCTGCGCCCGCTTGTCGCCCTCGACGGCGGACGGTTCGCCACGTCCGACCTGAACGATCTGTATCGTCGTGTCATCAATCGGAACAATCGGCTCAAGAAGCTCGTCGAGCTCAAAGCTCCTGAGGTAATCATCCGCAACGAGAAGCGGATGCTCCAGGAGGCGGTCGATGCGCTCATCGAGAATGGCAAGCACGGCCGCGTCGTCAAGGGCCCTGGAAACCGGCCGCTGAAGTCTCTGAGCGACATGCTCAAGGGCAAGCCGGGACGGTTCCGCCAGAACCTGCTCGGCAAGCGCGTCGACTACTCCGGCCGCTCCGTGATCGTCGTGGGACCCGAGTTGCGGCTCGGACAGTGCGGCTTGCCCAAAAAGATGGCGTTGGAGCTCTTCAAGCCCTTCATCATCCGCAAGCTGCAGGAGAAGAACTACGCGACGACGATCAAGTCCGCCAAGCGGATGGCGGACCGCGTTGACGACCAAGTCTGGGAGGTTCTCGAAGAGGTCATCGAGGAGCACCCGGTTCTGCTGAACCGAGCGCCAACCCTCCACCGCCTCGGCATTCAGGCGTTCCAGCCGCACCTGGTCGAGGGCGAGGCGATCCGCATCCATCCGCTGGTGTGCAAAGCCTTCAACGCCGACTTCGATGGCGACCAGATGGCGGTGCACGTCCCGCTGTCCGCCGAAGCGCAGGTCGAGGCGCGCGTCTTGATGGCGTCGGTGCGCAACATCCTCAAGCCCGCGCACGGACAGCCCGTCGCCGTACCGGAACTCGACATGGTGCTCGGCTGCAACTACGTTACCAAGGCGCTCCACGTCACAGCGGGCCATCGAGTCCTGGTCGGAGGGCAGATCGACACGGAATCTCCGGCGAACGAGGGCGAGAAGCCGCTTCGATTCGCCAGCAGCGACGATGTCGTCTACGCTCTGGATAGCGGCGTCATCCAGCTCCATGACTGGATCGAGGTTCGCATCCGGCACGAGGCCGCCTCGGCGATCCTGCGGACGACGCCGGGTCGCGTGCTCTTCAGCCGAATCCTGCCGCCCGAGATCCTCTACAACTGCGAGGATATCCACGGCAATGTCGTGCGGCTCCCGTTCATCAACGAGGAGCTCAAGACGCGCGCTCTGCGCGACCTGGTCGCGAACTGCTTCCAGACGCTGGGGAACCGTCGGGCGGTCGGTCTGCTCAACGGCCTCAAGTCGCTTGGGTTCCAGTACGCCACCGTGTCGGGCTTGTCTCTGGGGATCGGCGACTTCGTCGAGCCGTCCGACAAGCACGCGCTGCGCGAAGCCGCCATCGCGAACGTTCAGCAGGTCGAACAGGCGTTCCGCGAGGGGCGCGTCGGCGCGAGCGAGCGCTACAACAGCATCATCGCCATCTGGGGACGCCTGACCGACGACGTGCAGAAGAGCCTCTTCACGACGCTCGCGAAGAGCACGCTCCATCAGCACATGCCGTCGCTACCGGCAACCGGAGAAGACAAGGCGAACGTTCCGGCGGTCACCGACGAGAGGCCCGCATGGCTCACCACCGCCGAGCGGTACGAAGCCGGCTTCAACCCGCTGTTCGTCATGGCGGACTCGGGCGCGCGCGCGCGCAACGAGGCGATCCGTCAGATCGCCGGTATGCGTGGCATGTTGGCGAAGCCGGACGGCAGCATCATCGAAACGCCCATCTTCGCGTCCCTACGCGAGGGCTTGTCCGTCCTCGAGTACTTCATCTCGACGCACGGCGCCCGCAAGGGTCTCGCGGACACGGCAATCAAGACCGCGAGTTCCGGCTATCTCACCCGGAAGCTGGTCGATGTCGCTCAGGACGTCATCGTGTCGATCCATGACTGCGGCACGACGATCGGGCTGACGCGCACGGCGATGGAAGCCGACGAGGAGGGCGAATCGCTCGCCGACCGAATCGCCGGCCGTGTCGCGCTCGAGGACGTCGTGGACCCATCCACGGGTCAAGTTCTCGTCGCCGCCGGAGAGGTGTTCACCTCGTCGAAGGCAGCCATGGTGGACGACGCGGGCGTTCTGTTCGTCCGCATCCGCTCGCCGCTGACGTGCGAAGCCCCCCACGGCGTGTGCCAGATGTGCTACGGCGCCGACCTGAGCAACCATCGCATGGTCGATATCGGCGAGGCGATCGGCATCCTTGCCGCCCAATCCATCGGAGAGCCCGGCACGCAGTTGACGATGCGCACGTTCCACACGGGTGGAGCCGTCAGCGGCATCATCGGCGCTGGCTCCGAAGTGCGCGCGCGATCCCGCACCGGCAAGGTCGTCCTGAGAGCCGTTCAGCCAGCGACTCGGCCCAGCGGCGAGACGATCGCCCTGCGCAACGGATGGATGCTCGTCGTCGACGACGAGGGACGCGAGCGCGAACAACACCGCGTTGCGGCAGGAGCCACGCTCGATGCCCTGGAGAACGACGTCGTCGAGCGCGGCATGCTCCTGTTCCGTTCGGATGCGACGCACAAGCCCATCCTAACAAAGGTGAGCGGCCACGTCCGCTTCCGCGACATCCGGCCCGGCCTGACGCTCGAAGAGATCGTGGACGAGTCCACCGGTCAGCGAGAGCGCGTCATCACGGACTACCGTCGGGAAGACACACATCCGCGCGTCGAGATCGTCGATGACGACGGCGCGACGGTTCTCGATTCCTACGTCCTGCCGACCGGAGCCCGACTCTCGATCGCCGAAGGCATCGAGATCACCGGTGAATACACGGCGGCGGACCTCATCGGACGCATTCCCGTCACGGACGTGAAGGGCTCGCGCGGGAAGCTCTATGCTCCAGCGGATCAGCCCATCGACGCGAAGTCGGCGAAGGCAATCATCGATGCCAGTTTCGAGGAAGTGCGCGTCCGCGAGAAGGTGGTCGTGGGCGACACGCTCGCGCGCATGCCTCGTGGAACCGCGAAGTCGTCCGACATCGTCTCCGGTCTGCCGCGCGTGACGGAGCTGTTCGAAGCCCGCAAGCCGAAGGACCATGCGACGATCACGGAGCTCAGCGGAACCGTGTCGTTCCCGGGTATGAGCCGTGGTATGCAGGTCGTTCGAGTCACCAGCGACATCCTGAACGAGCGAGGCGAACCCGAGACGAAGGACTACAAGATCCCACTCGGGAAGTTCATCAGCGTTCAGGACGGCGACCACGTCGAGGCTGGAGACGGGCTGACCGACGGTCCTCTGAATCCGCACGACATCCTGGCGGTCAAGGGCAGAGAGGAAGTCCAGCGCTACCTGGTCCGGGAGATCAAGGGCGTCTATGGCGCGCAGGGCGAGCGGATCAACGACAAGCACATCGAGGTCATCATCCGCCAGATGATGAAGAAGGTCGCCATCACGGATGCGGGCGACACGGACTTCCTCGAAGGAGACGAGGTCAGCCACACCGTGTTCCGACGCGAGAACCAGCGCGTCACGAGCCGTCGTGTCATCGTGCCGTCGCAGGTGTCGCTGTCCGAAGCGCCAGTGTACGTGGGCGGACGGATCGGGCTGCCGGTCGTCGACAAGGAAGGCGTCGTTCTGGCTGAGAAGGGCACGGAGGTCACAGAGGCGCTGATCGAGACGCTCCGCGAGAGCGGGATGGGCTCGTCGGACTCGCTTTCCATCGACGTGGAGCGCACAGGCGTTCCGGCGCAAGCATCGCCTATCCTCCAGGGCGTCACCAAGGCGTCGCTCAGCACGGAGAGCTTCATCTCGGCGGCGTCGTTCCAGCAGACGACGAACGTCCTCACCGGCGCGTCAGTCGCAGGCAAGCGCGACGCGCTGCGCGGCGTCAAAGAGAACGTCATCATGGGACGCCTCATTCCGGCGGGAACCGGCATGGTGCAACACCGACGCTTGCGGGTCGCCGCGCGCCGGTCGGTTGCTCCGCCCGAGCCGATGCCTGCCGTCAAGGACTCGGGCGACGACGACTGAGGCGTATCCCGCTGCGACTGGTTCTGAGCAGGGGCGGCTCCCGGTGGAGTCGCCCCTGTTTCCGTCTCGCGACTCCCGCGCGGATCGGTCGCATAGCCTCCCTGCTGACGATTGACACCGTCTCGACGCTTTACATAAGATAGTGCCGTCCCGCGCGACGAACGATGGACACGCCAACAAGGCGCATCGGGCTTTCTGCTTGCGTCGGCTGCGAATGCCGATCAGGGCCCTCAACGGTGAAAGGTGTGAATGCCAAACCTGCGACAGAAGCTGCTCGTCCTGTATCTGCACACCCCTGACCTGTACGGTTCCGTCGTCGCCTGGACACAGTACGACGGAACAGGCAGGGATGCCCATACGAGCGGCGACAGCGAGACGCCTCCCTACGCGTCCGTCGTGGCGGCGATGCGCGACGGCTGGCGTGTCATCCAGTTCCCGCAGCAATTCCCCGCCTATCCGGGAATGGAGTACACGACATCTTATCTCCGGTTCGAGTACATTCTCGAGAAGATGGAGGACATCGGTGAGTGACCGCCAACACCTGCTGACGACGAAGCAAATGGCGAGCTTCGTCGCAGACGGTTACCTGAGGTTTGATGGACTCGTGCCGCGCGAGCTCAACGCCGCCGCGTTCGACGAGATGGAGCGGAACGCGGTTCCGCGCGGCAAGGCTGGGCAGCCCTTCAGTGAGCTCTGGCAGTCCGAAAGCGCCGTGGGAGAGGTGTTTCGTCTGCCGCAGATCCAGGGGATCATTCGCAGCCTAGTGGGCCCCGACCCTCTCTACGACCATCACGCGATCCACACGGTCAACGCGAACAACCCGAACGGTCAGATCTGGCACGCCGACGCGATCATCGACACGCGGACGCACTTCGACATTCAGTTCTTCTACTTCAGCCACGACACGCCGCGCGAGATGGGCGGCACGATGATCCTTCCCGGGAGCCAGTACCGGCGCATCAGCGAGACGGACATCGCGCGCTACCAGAACTTCCTGTCTCAGGTGGCGATCGCGTGTCCAGAGGGAACCGTCGTCGTCGTCCACCACGGCATCTGGCACTGCGCGCAGCCCAACTGCACGGATCGTCGGCGCTACATGTTCAAGCTCCGCTTGAATCCGACCGTTCGCCAACTCCGCCTATGGAACACGGACGATATCGACGACTCGTCGGTCAGCGGAATCCTACACACGGATCATCGGTGGTACGGCAACGAGATCCGTATCGAGGTGGTGAACCGGATCAAGTTTTGGCGCTTCCTCACGGGCAATGAAGACTACGACGTCGCCTACTGGCTCGGACGGCTAGAGAACATGCCGGAGACCCGCCTCAGCGCGTCATAGCCGGACGCGGACCCATCTGCGGGAGATGTCGTGCGGCGGATCGTTCTCGACACGGACACCGGGGTCGATGACGCGCTGGCGATCTGCCTCGCCATGCGTTCCCCGGAGCTCCGCGTCGAGGCGATCACCGCCGTCCACGGGAACGTCCCAGTCGGTCGTGCGGCGGAGAACATCCTCCGCACCTTGGCGGTTCTGGGAGCGACGGAGCTCCCGACCCTGGCAGTCGGAGCCTCCGTGCCTCTCCGCCGCGATCCGGTCTACGCGGACGACGTGCACGGCTGGGATGGCATTGGCGGCGCGAGTCGGACACGCGACGACACCGGGAATCCCGCGTATCCCGTCCCGGACATGGCGTTCGACAGGCGTCCAGCGCCGCAGGTGATCGCGGAGACGGTCGCCGCTCGTCCGGGCGAAGTGACGGTCGTCGCCGTGGGCCCGCTCACGAACGTCGCGCTGGCTATGTCGCTGTACCCTGAGGCGATGCGCCACGCGGCTCGGATTGTCGCGATGGCGGGAGCGTTCCGCAGACAGGGCAACATGTCGCCGGTCGCTGAGTTCAACGTCTACGCCGATCCCGACGCCGTCGCTGTCGTACTGGGGTTCGGCGTGCCCGTCACGCTCGTGCCCCTCGATGCGACGGAGCGGATCGTTCTGAGACGCGAGCTCGTCGAGCGGCACGCAACCCATCGGCGCGGGCGCTTTGTGCGCGACATCACGGCGCACTACATGGAGTTCGGTTCCACGCACGAGGGCATCGACGGGTGCTATGTCCACGACCCGCTCGCCGTCGCGCACGTCGTCGACGATGCCCTGTTGACGTACGTCGAACGCCGGGTTGTCGTCGAGACGACCGGGACGGTCACGCTCGGGCAGACCGTCGCGGATCTGCGGGAGCCCCCGCGCTTTGCCGGGGAACCGAACGCGCGGATCGCCCTCGACGCAGACCCGGAAAGGTTTCTGCGGCTCTTCGAAACGCGCGTTTTGGCGGCATCCTGATCGCTAGTTGGTAGACAGGACTTTGCGCAACGTGTCGATGAAATCCCTCGCATCGTGCCTTGCTGTGCTTTGGGCGCTAGCCGCATGGAGCGTCGCCGCCGAGCCTCGGATCCGCGCCACGTTCACGTCGGAGCCCCCCAAGATCGACGGCAGGACCGACGACCCCGCATGGAAGGCAGCCGCACCCGCCACGACCTTCGCGCAGCACGAGCCCGTCCACGGGAACCCACCAGGAGAGCGCACCGAAGTCCGCGTGCTCTGGGATGCCGCGCATCTCTACATCGCCTTCGATTGCGATGCCGCCAACACGAAGCGGGTCCTGGCATCGACAACCGAGCGCGATAGCCCGTTCTTCTCCGACGATCACGTCGGCGTCTACCTCGACACGTTCTACGACCGCCGCAACTGCTACGCGTTCCTCGTCAACGCGTTGGGCACCCAGCGCGACATGCGGATCGCCAACGAAGGGCTCAACCAATCCCAGTCGCGGTTCGGCGATTCGTCCTGGGACGCCACCTGGCAGGCAGAGGTGTTCCGGTCGGAGGATCGCTGGTCGGCCGAGCTGTCCATCCCGTTCGCCGTTCTGCGGTTCGACCGCAACGGCGACGTGTGGGGCATCAACTTCTGGCGGAACATCGAAGCCGTCGATCAGGAGCTGACCTGGGCGGACGTGGGAAGCCGGACCTACAACGTGTCGAAGTTCGGCACGATCGTCGGTCTGGAGCCGTCGAAGCTGGAGCGCGGCAAGCTGCTCGCTGTGACGCCCTACTTCACGGCGAGCCCCAGGCAGAAAACCGGCGAGGATTTCGACCTGAAGCCCAAGGGCGGCATCGACTTCCAGTACCCGCTGACGGGGATCACCTTCGACTTCACCATCAACCCCGATTTCGCCCAGATCGAAGCGGACCCCTCTCAGGTGAACCTGTCCGACGTCGAGCTCCGCCTTCAGGAGAAGCGACCCTTCTTCCTGGAAGGCGGGGAGATCTACCAAGCGCCCATCGAGCTCTTCTACTCCCGTCGGATCGAGGACCTCAAAGCCGGTGCTAAGATGGCAGGGAAGCTGGGTTCCAACGAGGTCGCGTTCGTCAGCGCACAGGCATACGACCTCGACGAGCAGGGAGCGGCTCTGGACGATCTCGCCAACTACACGGCGATGCGATACAAACGCGATATCATGCCGTCCGTAGGGATCGGTCTCCTCGGCGCGAATCGGCAGTACCCGGCGCTTGATCAGACGAACGGAGCCGGCGGCTTTGATGCCAACATCCGCCTGCCGCACGATATCACCATCGTGGGGCAGATTGCAGCCAACTGGGATCGCAACCGCACATCGCTCGAAGGCGAGCTCCCGCCCGCGCCCGGATGGCACACGGATCACGCCGCCTTCCTCCGCGCGGACTGGCGCACGAACACCTGGCGCTACAGCTTGATGGCAGCGGACATCGGTCCGGATTTCCTCGTCGATACGGGCTTCATCGAGCGCACCGACCGACGCGGCGGCAGAACCGAGCTCGGATACCGACGCCAGTTCGAGGACAGCTTCGTGTCGCGCGTCGGATGGGAGTTCAACTACGAGCGGCTGGAGGACTCCACCGGCTCGCTCCGGAACGAGCGGCTGTCGCCGGAGTTCAACGTCGGGTTCGGCGATCTCTTCTTCTTCGGAGGACCGCAGCGCTACTACCGGGTCGAGGATGACGGCATGGTCTTCCGCGACGAGACGGTCGAGCTGTTCACCGGCTACTTCCCGCCGGAACACGTGCAGGTGCGCGTCTTTCAGAACCTCGGCTACCGAGACGGCGCTCGCAAGTGGTTCATCAGTCCGGCGCTCGTCGTACGACCCGTGACGCGCTGGCAGATCGAGTACAGCCAGCAGCGCGAGGTCAAGCGTCGAGTGTCCACGCAGCCCTGGAAGCTCGTCAACCGAGTGCAACGCATCCAGTCGAGGATGCAGTTCACGCGCGACTCGTTTGCCAGCGGCTCCTTCGAGACCGACCTGGCACACGAGCGCCGGTTCTTCGTCCTGTTCGGCACGGAGTACCGCCCCCGCTCGTTCTTCTACATCGTCTACAACGAACGCCGGTTCACCGAGGAGGGGCAACGGGTCACTGACCGGGCTGTCTTCCTCAAGCTGTCCTACCAGGCGAAGGTCCTCTAGCCCGTCTGGCAATGCGCCAGCACGCTGCACGATGATCCAATCCATATCGGGAGACCGACATGACGCCGATGATGGCGACGAAGCGCCGGTTCCTGCTTCGGATCGCCGTGTTCACCGCCGTATGGTCATGCGCAACCGCCGTGCACGCCGAGGTCGAGCGCGTCTACCTCACGTGGCAGGCGGACCCGGCGACGACGATGACGGTCACGTATCACACGCCGAAGCCCTCCGCGTCGAGCCTTGTCTACTACGACACAGAGCCGCGCGGCGGCGATCCGGCAGCCTATGCGCATCACGCATCGGGCAAGGCGCACCAGATTTCGGGTCTGCCCATCGAGCGCTGGATCCATGACGTGCCGCTGTGGAACCTGTCCGCCGGCACGACCTACTACTTCGTCGCTGGCGACCCGGAGCAGGGGTTCACGGCAGAACGCAAATTCCGTACGCTGCCCGCCGAGGAGCCGTACCGGTTCGCCACCGGCGGCGACATGAACTCCGGCGAACGGACGGCGACGCTGGTGAAGATTGCCGCCGCGCAGGACCCCGCCTTCGTGCTCGTCGGCGGAGACATCGCCTATGCCAACGGCAACATCGAGGAGTACAAAGACTGGGACGCCTGGTTCGAGTCGACCACCGATCTGCTGGTCTCGCCGGACGGCTACACGATCCCCATCGTCCTCGCCATCGGCAACCACGAGTCCAACTGGAAGACCGGCTTGCGATTCGACAAGAGCCCGTTCTACTTCGGCTACTTCGCGCAGCGTCGGATCAGCTACTGGACCATGCCGGTCGGCGAAAACAGCGTCTTCTACATCCTCGACAGCGGCATCGTCGCCGACCACGACGGGCCCCAAGCGGCTTGGCTCCGCCGAGCCATGGAGCGCTATCGCGGACGCCGGCATCAGTTCGCGGTCTACCACATCCCCCTCTACCCAAGCCATCGCGCCTACGACGGGAGCCTTTCCGTGCGCGGACGCGAGGTATGGGGACCGCTCTTCGACGAGTTCGGTCTGACGGCGGCGTTCGAGAACCACGACCACACCTTCAAGCGCAGCAAGCTCCTCAAGGCGAACCGGGAGGACCCGCAGGGAACACTCTACCTCGGAGACGGGTGTTTCGGCGTGGGTGCCCGGACTGTGGACGATCCGCGCTGGTACTTGGAGCGCATGGAGAGCATCCCGCACGTGTGGTTGGTCGACGTCACGGCGTCGGATGTCCGTTATCGCGCCTTCGACGAGTCCGGCAAGGTCTTCGACGTCTACCCGCCACAGGACTGATCGGGGTCGATCAAGTCAGGATCGCTGCAGGAACGTCGGCTTCGCTCGGCGGGCGTTCCCGGCGCGCACCGTGTAGCCGCGCGCGTCGCAGTGCTCCAGGAAGGGCACGGCGTACTTGCGCGATGCGCCGGTCAAGTCGCGGAACCCAGCGATGTCGATGGTCGGGTGGTCGGCGAAATGCTCGCGCAGAGCGTCCAGCGTCGCCGTGTAGACCGACGTATCGAGCCAGTATTCCTCGTCGATACGTGTCAGCGTTCCCAGCCGGACAAGCGTCTGGATGACGCGCAGCACGCGATTCGCCGGGACGGACGCCAGCGTCTCCTCAAGCTCCGACAGAGACGGCGAGGCGATCCCCGCCTCGCGGAATAGCTCGACGAGTCGGTCGCGGGTCGCACCGTCCTCGTCTCCGAAGGAAACCCGGTGGCTCGCCAGGCGCACGGTGCTGCCATCCCGCACGACGGAGCCAGCGCGCTGCAGCGAGTCGATCAGCCAGTCGAAATCGCGCTCACCCGTAGTCTCCGGCATCGTAGCTCTCAACGCGCCGACCCCGACACCGAGCTCAAGAGGTTCCTTTGTGTGGAACGCGCGGAGCTCCGCCAACACGGCGTCTCGAAGCGCGCCGTAGCGTTCCGGGGCGATCAGCGCTTCACCGGAACTGACCACGACGCCCCGCTCCGACAGCTCGCGGATCCATCGGTCACGCTCCGCAGCCCGCAGCGGGAAGTACGGAACCAGCGTGCTTAGCCCGACAAACGGCGCGCCGCGACGCAGCAGGTGCTCCATGAGCTCCGAGCGCGTCGTCGCGGAGAGCGCGTGGATGTGTGCCCGCGTCCGGTCGGCAAAGCGCCGATGACGAGGAGCGGACGGATCGAGCACGACCCCTCCGCCCAGTGTTCGTTCCGCCGACGCGTCGCGCAGGATGAACCGGTCGCCTCGCACCGCAGAGATGGGCTCCTCGACGCGGAGTTGCACCACGGACGCGGCTCCCGGGAGGATGCCGTCGCGGTCGACGAGCGTGACGATCCGGCAGAACGCTTCGCGGGTTCCGATGTGCAGGCGGGAGCGAGTCCAATGCTCGACGATGCGCGGGAAGTCTGCGACGACTCGCACGGACGCGTCGATGTTGCGCGTCGTCATCGACAGTTCGGGAACCGTCAGCACGTCGCCTCGCTCGACGAGCTCCCGCTCGACACCGACCAGGTTCACGGCGGTACGCTGCCCCGGCAGAGCCCGCGCCACACTCGATCCGTGCACCTGCAGGCTCCGTATCCGAGCCGGTCGCCCGCCCGGCAGCAGGTGCACGCGGTCGTTCGCGTTCAGCACACCGGATCGAAGCGTGCCCGTCACGACGAGACCGAACCCCTCGAGCGTGAACACGCGGTCGATGGGCAGGCGGGGCAGTTCGTCCGGCGACTCTTCGTCGTGAACCCGACCGGCAACCTCGACGAGCAGAGCCCGCAACTCGTCGATCCCGTCGCCGGTCGTGCCGGAAACGGCGACGTGTGGGATGCCTTCGAGGCTGGTGCCCTCCAGCGCTTCCTTCGTCTCCTCGATGGCGAACTCCAGGACTTCCGAGTCCACCAGGTCGCTCATCGTCACGACGAGGATGCCGTGCCTAACATCCAGCAGGTCGAGAATCTGGAGATGCTCGACGGTCTGCCGCTGCGCGCCCTCCTTCGCCGACACGACGAAGAGGACGACATCCATCCCGTGCGCCCCGGACACCATCGTATCGATGAACCGCTCGTGTCCGGGCACATCGACGATGCCGCAGCGAGTGCCATCCGGCAGGTCGAAGTACGCGAAGCCGAGCTCGATGGACATCCCGCGCGCCTTCTCCTCGGGCAGGCGGTCCGTATCGACGCCCGTCAGCGCGCGGATCAGCGTCGTCTTGCCGTGGTCGACGTGTCCGGCGGTTCCGATGATCGTGTGTTTCATCGGGTGAGCCCCGACAGCGCGGAGGTCACGGCGTCGTCCAGCAGGGGCAGATCGTCCGGCAGCGCCGTGCGCAGATCGAGCCACACGCGTCCGTCGGAGATGCGCGCGATGACCGGCGGATTCTGCGCGCGCAGGAGCCCGGCGATCTGCATCGGCGACAGGCTGGGATGAGAGAACGTCACGGCATGGCTGGGCAGGTGTGTGCCCGGCTGCGCGCCGCTCCCGACCTCGGAGTGGCAGGGCTCCGACTGGACTCGGTAATCGGTCGGCAGAGCGCGTCGCCAGAGCTCGACGCGCGATTCGGCGCACGACCGCACTTCATCGAGTGGACGCGTCATCATGCGCAGCATCGGAAGGTGCGACGGCAGGTCGGCTTCGCGCTCGTAAAGGTCGAGTGTCGCCCCGAGCGCGGCGTAGGTCAGCTTGCAGGCGCGAAGCGCGCGCATCAGCGGATGGGTCCGAATCGCGGAGACGATGCGCTGCCGTCCTACCAGGATGCCCGCCTGAGGTCCGCCGAGCAGCTTGTCGCCGCTGAACGACACGAGGTCGGCTCCCGCTGCCACGCGGTCAGCGACGAGAGGCTCTGCGGGCAGACCCCATGCTCGCAGGTCGATCAGGGCTCCGCTGCCCAAATCCTCCATCACGGGCGCGCCGAGCTCCTTGCCGATGGCGACCAGCTCCGACAGCTCGACGGAACACGTGAAGCCTTCGATGGCGTAGTTGCTCGGGTGAACCTTGAGGAGGAGCCCTGTTTCTTCGGTCACAGCGTCTCGGTAGTCGCGCGGATGGGTTCGGTTGGTTGTGCCGACCTCGCGGAGCCGGGCTCCCGCCGCGCGCATGACATCCGGTATGCGGAACGAACCGCCGATCTCGACGAGTTCTCCGCGCGAGACGACGATCTCCCTGCCCTGAGCCAGCACGGTCAAGGCGATCAGGACGGCTGCCGCGTTGTTGTTGGCGACGGTCGCGGCTTCGGCTCCTGTCAGTCGGCACAGTGCCGCTTCGACGAGCCGATCTCGATGCCCTCGCTCGCCGGCATCCAGGTCGTACTCCAAGGTCGAAGGGAACCGCGCCGCGTCTCGGACCGCGTCGATGGCGGGCTCCGGGAGCAGCGATCTTCCCAAGTTGGTGTGCGTGATCGTTCCGGTCAGGTTCAGCACACGTCGCAGAGGCAGTTGTCGGCTCTCTAGCCGCACCGCGACGAGGGCTGCGAACTCGCCCGCCGACGGAATCGCAGCGATCGCCTCCGGGCCCGAGCGTAGCAGGCGAGCGCGGACGTCCCCAACAGCCTCCTGAACCATCCGCGTCAGGAAGTCACCGCGAAAGCGTTCGCGGAAGGGAGTCAGCGCGTCGCTCGACAAGACGGCATCGACGGATGGCAGGCTGGATAGGCTGCGAAGCTGGGTTGGCGTCAGTGGGTCGTTCGGCATGGGGCTCTCGGGTCATTCGTCCCGCTCCCGACAGCGATTACCGATTATGGGAGCCAGTAGCCCGTCGTGTCAAGCCCGTCGTCGACTGCTTGACGCGCCAGGGTCGCTGTGCTAGGATACGCCCGCGATATGGGCGCCCCTGCGCGAAGGACCTCCACGAGTGCAACAGTCCAGATCGACCATCCGCAGCCAGATCCAGTTGCCCTTCTCCGAAGCGGTGCGGATCAGCTTCCAGAGCCTCAAGATTCGTTTCTGGCGTTCCATCATCACCACGCTGGGCATCCTATTCGGGATCGCGTTCCTGGTCGCCGTCCTGGCGGGAGGAACGATCCGCAGCGCCGTGCTCGCCGACGAAGTCGAGGTGATCGAAGCGTTCGCCGAGGACGCATCGAAGGGCATCTCGCCGCAGCAGTGGTGGCTCATCATCATGTCGCTGATCGTCTGCGTCGTCGGCATCGCCAACGCGATGCTGATGTCGGTGACGGAGCGGTTCCGCGAGATCGGCACGATGAAATGCCTCGGAGCGCTGGACCGGTTCGTCGTCGTGCTGTTCCTTCTCGAATCGGGATTCCAGGGGCTTGCCGGGGCAGCGGTCGGCGCGATCGTGGGAACGCTCTTCGCGGTAGGTACGAACTTGAAGCAGTTCGGGTGGAAGGTGTTCTACACGTTTCCCTGGATTCAGGGCGGATCGCCGGAAGCGCCGTTCGGTGTCATCCCGGTCATTCTGGGTGGGTGCGTCGTCGGCATGATCCTGGCGGTGATCGGAGCCGCAGGACCCGCGTTCCGAGCGGCGAAGATGCCGCCGGTCGAGGCGATGCGCGTCGAGGTCTAGCCGTGCGCGAGGAGACGAGCATGGTCGGGACGGATGATGTCGTCCGCGTCGAGGCAGTCACCAAAGAGTACCCGATGGGTACGACCGTCGTCCGTGCGCTCAAAGGGGTGAACCTCGACATCCATCGCGGCGAGTACTTGTCGCTGATGGGTCCCTCGGGGTCCGGCAAGTCCACGCTCTTCAACGCCATCGGCGCGTTAGACCGACCGACCACGGGACGGGTCTTCCTCGACGGCGAGGACATGGCGAAGCTTTCGCCGGAACAACTGGCGTGGATCCGCTGCAACCGGATGGGCTACATCTTCCAGTCGTTCAACCTGCTGCCGGTCATGTCCGCGATGGAGAACATCACGCTGCCGATGGTGTTCGCCGGTGTGACGCCGAAGGAGCGCATCGAGCGTGGAACTCGGCTGCTGGAACTAGTCGGCTTGGGGCATCGTCTCGACCATCGACCGACCGAGCTGTCCGGCGGACAGCAGCAGCGCGTCGCAATCGCCCGCGCACTGGCGAACAATCCCGACATCATCCTTGCCGACGAACCCACCGCCAACCTCGATACCAAGACCGGGCGAGAGATCATCACGCTCCTCAAAGAGCTGAACGAGTCCCAGCACGTCACGATCGTCAGCGCGACCCACGACCTGAAGATGCTCGACGTCTCCGACCGTGTCGTGTACATCCGCGACGGGCAGGTCGAGCAGGTGAAAGATCGCGCCGACCTGGACATCCACGTGGGTCATCTCGCCAGCGAGAGCCACTAGCGCCCGCCGTGCGCACGACTCCATCCGCCGTCGCTCGACGCCGCTTCGAGCAACCCAACGCCCTCTGTCACCGTTCCACATGTTGAGCGGTCGCGTCTGTCTGCGCGGCGCGTGGGCACCATCGCGCACGGGGGAACCGATGACCCGCAGTGCCAACTACCGCGCCCTCACGGCGTTGGTTCTCGCCCTGTTCGTCGTCTGTCTACCGGCAGTCGGTGTCGAGCCCGATCCGATCGCGATTCAGATCGCCGACGTCGAGTTGGTCGGGATCCGGCTCGGAGTGCTCGTGCTGGATGCTTCGGGGGCTCCCGTGGTCAGCCACCGCGCCGATGAGCCCTTCGTGCTGGCGTCGAACACGAAGCTCTTCACGACGGCAGCGGCACTCTGGACGCTGCCGCCGACCTTTCGGTGGACCACCACGGCGAGGCTCGACGGCAAGAGGCTCTGGATCATCGGCTCCGGAGACGCCTCGTTCGCGACGGTCGACAGCGTGTCGTATCCCGACAAGTTCCTGGACGAGGTCGCCGAACGCCTCAAGAAGGCGGGGGTTCGCAGCCTTCAGGAGCTGATCGTCGATGCGCGCTACTTCGACCGCCAGTTCCAACACCCGTACTGGCCCCAAGACCAACTCCGCGAAGGGTACTCCGCGCCCGTCTCAGGACTGCCCTATGCTCGCGGTATGGTACGCGTGCGCGGCGGCAAGGGCTCCGATGAGATGGCGACCTTCACGCCAGTCAAGGTGACGGCGAACTTCGTCGAGTACGGGCTCGAGAAGCGGGGCATCAAAGTCGCGAAATCGCGCTTCGCCGAAGGCGCGGAGCGAGCGCCGGGAGCCGACCAGACGCTCTACACGCAGGAGTCGCCCTTCGCCCTGGCAGACGTAGTGCGACAGACGAACACCTGGAGCGACAACTTCTTCGCCGAGCATCTGCTCAAGACGCTCGGCGCTGAAGCGATCGGCGAAGGCAGCTTCGAAGCGGGCTTGCTGGCGGTCCGCGAGGCACTCGAGCACCGAGGCATACCGCTCGCGGGCTACGGGCAGATCGACGGCTCCGGGCTGGCTCGCATCCCGGGCGGCGGGAACCGTTGCACGCCGACCACCATGAACGCGCTGCTCCGCACGATGGCGGCAGACCCGAACTGGAGCGCGGTCTTTCTCGATTCGCTGTCCGTCGGCGGCGTCACCGGCACTCTTGCCAGCCGGTTCGCAGAAGCCCCGTTCCGAGGACACCTGCACGCCAAGACGGGCTATATCGTCGGCGCTTTGACGCTCTCCGGCTACCTCGTCACCTCGCAAGGGAACTTCCTGACGTTCTCCATCCTCGCCAACGACGATGCGAGCACCTTCGAGCGTCGCGAGCGCATCCGCGCGTTCCAGCTCTCCGCGCTGACCGCCCTGTGGGAACGCCTCCAAGCGTCCGAACGCAAGTCGTAGTGTTCGGTCGGTTACGGCGTGGGCTTGTCCTTCTTGGGCTCCCACGTCGCCAGCAGTTGGTATGTTTTGACCGTGCGGTTCGGAGCCGGCGGATAGGCTGCCAGGAACGCCTTGAGCGCTTCCTCCGACTCGAACTCGTAGTATCCGCCATACTCGTTTCGGTCGAAGGACCCGACAAACTGCTTTCGGACGAACCCGGGAATCGCCTTCTCGTCGTACTCCTGCTGCAGCTTGCGGATTCCCGCCTCAGCGTTCGCTGGCGTCCACGCGGGCTCCGGCTTGAACGACGTGACCATCACGACGTGAGGCGGCTTCGGCGACTCCGACGCCCACCCATGTAAGACCGTCGCTCCGAGCAGCCCAACTGACACTCCCGCCATGAACCCGACCACCCATCGTCGCATGACATCACCTCCGTGAACCTCGCCGTCGTGCCGCGCCCGCCCGTTGACATCCTCGATCCTCGCGCCGGAGAATAGCACACAAACCGGAGTCGAGTCGCCCCAGCGCGTGAGCCACGGAGAAAACACCAAGATGGCTGCCAAGAGCGAATGCCTGGTGATTTGGGACTGCGGAGCCACGAACACGACCGTCTCGCTGCTGGCGACTGACGGGCGCGTTCTCGCCTCCGCGTCGCGCCCGACGACCGTCGCCAAGACCGCCGACGGGCTCTCCTGGCCCTTCGAGACGATGTGGGAGAACTTCGCCGAGCTGACCAAGCAGCTCCTGTCCGAATCCAGCGCCGTGCCGAAGGCGGTGAACCTGACGACGTTCGGCGTCTGCTGGGGAGCCGTCGGCAAGAACGGCAAGCTGCTCTACCCGGTCATCTCATGGAAGTGCACGCGAACCCGCGCCCAAGCCGCGTGGGCAGCCGAAAACCTCGACCTAGACGCCGCCTACCTGACGACCGGCGCGCCGCCGTTCTACTTCAACTCCGCCTTCAGCCTGCGATGGATGCGCGAGCACCGCCCCGACGTGCTCGACCGCGCAGAAGCCTTCCTGTTCATGCCGCAGCTTTTCGTGGAGCGTCTCACCGGCGAGCGCGTCACCGACCGCACGATGGCGGCGACCGCGATGCTCTACGACCTCCGCGCCGATGACTGGTCCGACGACCTGTTCCGACAGTTCGACATCCCCAACAAGTTCCCGCCCGTGCGCTCTCCGGGCGACGCCGTCGGCGTCGTCACGGCGAAGGCCTCCAAGGCGACGGGGATTCCCGCCGGGACGCCCGTCTGCGCCGGCGGACACGATACGGCGCTGGCGACGGTCGGGGCGTGCCGCGACCTGCGCACGGACGTTCTCTACTCGACCGGCACGTGGAGCATCCTCGTCGCCACGCGGGACAAGTACGAAGCCCGGATAGAGGACCGGGCTCGCAACCTCCTCTGGGAAGTGAACCCCCACACGTCCGGAGTCGTCGGCGGATACAACCGTCAGGGACACATGATCGGCGGACTATCGTTCGACCTGATCCGCAAGCGGTTCATGCCTCGCTGTTCCGCTGCGGAAGCCACGGATCGCGCGGCGAAGGTCGCACCCGGAAGCGCCGGCGTGCTCATCGTACCGACGTTCGTGGCGCGCACCGGGCCCGACCCGGACTGTCCGAGCGCGATCATCGGCTGGGAAGACGGCATGCCGCCGGAAAACGCGGCGCGCGCGCTGCTGGAAGGGCTCGCGTACCAGACGCGGGAATCCCTCTCACACCTGCGCGGCGAAGTGCGTACGATCCTCGTCGGCGGCGGGTTCGCCAAGAACGCGCTCTTCGGGCAGATTCTGGCAGACGTCACGGAGAAACCCGTCGAGCTCGCCGGCATCCCGGAGGTCACGACCATTGGCACGGCGGTGCTGGCGATGGTGGGAACCGGGATCGTCCCGTCGGTCGAAGCCGCATGGGGGCGGGTCGGCATGGGCGTCAAGCGGTTCGAGCCGCAGAACGCCGACGTCTACGCTCCGCTCTACGCTCAGCACCGGCGCGTCGTCGAAGCGCTCAAGGGATGATCGCGCGCCGACCCCACGGACGAGCTGAATGAGGTTCCTGCAGACCGTCTTTCGAAACCGCAGCCTGGCGCGTGCTGCCGACGCCCTGGACGACGGGAGGCTGGAGGAAGCGTTCAGCGCCCTGGAGCCATTCCTGCGCGGCGCGTCGGTTCCAGTCGAAGCGCTGCAGGTCTTGGGCGGCATACGGCTCGCGCAGGGAGCGGCAGACGATGCCCGCGAGGCATTCCAGCGCGTTCTCGCCGAGAGCCCGAACGACCCGACAGCGACGGAGGGGCTGCGGCAGGTCCACATCCAGAAGGCGTTCGCGGCTCGCGAGGAAGAGGACCATGCGCTCGCCGCCGACGAGCTCTGCGCCGCCCTGGAACTCGATCCATCCAATGCGTTCGTCCACTACAACCTGGGGAACGTCTACGCGGACATGGGGGACCGCGCCGAGGACGCGCTGCGATGCTGGCGCGCGGCTGTGGAGCTACGCCAGGACTACGTCGAGGCGCACTTCGACCTGGGACAGGTGCTCTTCTACAACGGGCGGTACGACGAGGCGATGCCCCACTTCGAGGCGATTCTGCGCGCCCGGACCGACTGGCCCGCGCCGTTCTACTGCCTGGCGGCGATTCACGCCAGGCAGGGGAATCGCGAGGCTGCGATGGAGAACCTAACGACCGCCCTCCTCCTCAACTCCGGGTGGGCGCGGACGGCGACGGACGATCCGCACCTGGCTTCGCTGCGGGGCGATCCGGAGTTCGACCGGCTGGTGGCAGACGGGGCGACCGTGCCGGTCGATGACCTCAGAGTGCTGACGCGCGAAGACCTCCTGCGGGATATGGCTGAGGACTCGGATGACGGCGATACCACCGACTGATGACCAGCCTCCCGCCGCGTTCGCCCCTGGCGCGCGTTACGAGGGCATGCGCGTCGCCGACGTCGAGCGGCTCCTCCGCGATGCGCTCTTCGACGGCATGCTGCGCCGCATTGCGCTCGACGTGAGTCTGGAAGCAGACCTGCTCCACGTCACGCTGACGGTTCTGCACGCCGAGCCCGAGACCCGACCGCGCCCGTCATACGACGACTGATCCGGCTCATCGACCTTCCAGCGCCCGCAGGATCGCCGCCAAATCCGGCTTCACATCGGCGTTCGGTTCCTTCTCATACAGGTTGTAGAGCGTCACTTCGAGCGCCGGGTTCATGCCGACCAGCACGCCCGGTTGAGCCAGCGCCTGCGCGAGCCGCTTCCGAAGCTGCCATTCCGGCTCGGAGCCCAACGCATCTAGGATGGGCTTCGTCGACTGCGCGCCCGCGCTGTCCAGCGTCGAGATGACCTCGGCGGCGAGCCGGGGGTTGGTCGTCGAGCGCAGGAGCGACACCAGCGGCAGAACCGCAGCCTTGCGATCCGGTGGCGAGACGTTGCGGATCCCGCGAATGGCGATGCTTTGAAGCTGAGGATTCGGGTCGCGGAGCGCGCTGATCAGCGAGACGATGTCCTTCTGCAGCACGTAGGTCGCGATGCTGGCGGCAGCACGAACGCCCGAGTCGGTGTCGTTCGCGGCGAGGTTCTGGATACGCGTCAGGGCTTCGGCGTTCCCCAAGGCTCCGAGGGCATCCACGGCGCGGGCTCGCGTCGCTGCATCCTCGGAAGCCAGATCGCCGAGCACGGCGTCGTATGCCTGGGCCCGGCTGCTCGGCTCGCCGATGAGCCCGATCGCCGTCGCCGCCGCCGCGCGGAGCGCCGGGTCCTCCGTGAGCATCGCCGTCAGATCGGGCAGCGCATCGCGCCCCGCAGCGACGACTTGCGCGACGTTCTCTTGGATCAGCAGGAGCCGTAGACGGTCACCGCCCTCGAGCGCCGCCCCACGCGATGTGAGCGCCTTCGTCGCCATTTCCCGCATCACAGGTTGCGGCGTGCGAAGGGCTGCGACAAGCGCGGTAGTGGACTCGGGACTGTCGATCTGGGCGAGAACCTGCACGGCTCCACGCCGCACTTCGGCGTCCTCGGACGCGAGGTCGCGTTCCATCGCGGCGACGGCGGCTTTGGCAGGCTCGGGCCTGCCCCACTTCGCGATGCCCTCAGCGATGACGCGTCGCACCGACGCCGAGGACGCGTCGGTCGACTCCAGCGCCTTGATGAGAGCTTGTTCGCCGCGGTCACCTGGTTGCTGCAGAAGCACCTGCGCAGCGGCGACTCGCTCTTCGACCGATCCGCTGCCTAGATGCCGTATCGCGTTGGATGTCGGGTCGGATCGACACGAAACGAGGAGCACAGGAAGCATGAGCGCCAGTACGAGCGCTCGCGCAGCCCACGGGGAACGGCATACCAATCGTCGCATGGACATTGTGGAACCCTCCTATCCTGAACGGCGGCGAGCCGCCGACCTGTCACCTAGAGCATACGCCATATCTTCGCGGTCGGGAACCGCGCGGCATACCCGCCAGAACGCGCAGGGCGTCCCGCGAGTTTGACAGGAGCCATCGACGGCTGTATTGTCGGAGGCACGGTGTCCGCCGCAGCACTCAGGAGCAACCCATGCCTCACGAGAGCCTGCGGTGCGGAGCACTGCCCATCCTGCTCGCCACCCTCGGCGTTGCTGGCGGACATCCGAGGGCGTTCGGCGCCCAGATCGCATTCGAGTCCTACCGCGACGGGAACGCCGAAATCTACGTCACGGACCCCGATGGAGCCAGAGCGCAGAACCTGACGCGCGACCCTGACATCGATGTCCAACCCTCCTGGTCGCCTGACGGACGGCGGATCGCCTTCGTCACCTTCCGCGACCGCGACGGAGAGGTCTACGTCATGGACGCCGATGGACGGAACGCGCGCAATCTCACGCGCCATCTGGGCCCCGACACACGCCCCGCATGGTCGCCCGACGGGAAGCGCATCGCGTTCGTTTCGTTCCGGGACATGAACGACGAGGTCTATGTGATGGACGCGGATGGCGGCAAGCCGCGCAATCTCACCAACGACGCCGCGTCGGATCGATTCCCGTCGTGGTCGCCAGATGAGCGGCAGATCGCCTTCAGTTCGGACCGCAGCGGCGATTGGGATGTGTTCGCCATGTCTGCCGACGGGAAGGACGTGCGCAACCTGACGAACCATCCGGATTTTGACAACAGGCCCTCATGGTCGCCGGACGGCTCGATGATCGCGTTCAGTTCAGACCGCAGCGGCAACCGGGACATCTTCCTGATGGACGCCGACGGGCAGAATCCGCACAACGTCACGAACGCGCCTTCGTGGGACGAGTCGCCCGGGTGGTCTCCTGATGGCAGGGTCCTGCTTTTCACCTCGGATCGCAGCGGCAATCTCGACATCTACGCGATGGACGTCGTTCTGGGCACCGTCCGCCGACTTACGGATGACGCTGCGCAGGACAGTTCGCCGACGTGGTCGCCGGCTACCTCCCGTTCGCTGCCGCCATTCGCAAGCCACGTCCTCATCTGGGCGCATCTGAAACGGAGGCGTTGACACACGCCCGCAGGTTCCGCATCCTTCCGCCATCAGCCCAACCGGTGACATGGGAGGCGTATATGCTCACTCACGCCGAAGTCGAGCGCTTCTGGCGAGACGGCTTCATCGTCGTCGATGGCGTCCTGATGTCGGATGAGGTCGAAGCGCTGCGCGAGGCTGCCGAATCGGACGCGGTGCGCGGCGGACTCGAAGCGTCCGGCTACCGCGAGCGCGTCGTCCACCTGCTTGAGATCACCGCCAAGCACGCGGCGTTCAAGGCGCTCGCCGCCGATCCAAGGATCGTCGAGCGGGTCGCCCAGTTGACCGGTCCCGACATCCAACTCCAGCACTCGAAGCTGGCGACCAAGCCCCCGAAGGTCGGCGCGGGCACGTTCGCGTGGCATCAGGATTTCGCCTACTTCCCGCACACGAACACGTCGCTCGTCGCGGTA
>VGLH01000004.1 GCA_016866785.1 Candidatus Poribacteria bacterium | reverse complement strand
CGATCCCTCCATCCTGAACGGCTACTTTCGATTCGCCAACGGCGTGAACGGAACGATGAACCCCGCCAGCGGCTATGAGTTCGAGGTCCACGGGTCGAAGGGCAAGATACGCTCGCGGGGCAACGGTAACGCCATCGAGGTGCATACGTTCGACGCCCACGGCTTCGCTCGATCCGTCGACGCCCCGACGTGGGAAGCCACGAGCGGCGCCGTCAACTGCGTGAACGATCTCGTCCGCGCGGTGCTGGACGGCGGCGCGACGCTGGGGAACATCGACATCGCGTGCCGAGGTCAGGAGATGGTCCAGGCGGTCGTCGAATCGGAGCGCTTGGGCGGGGTTCGCGTGGCGCTGCCGATGCAGAATCGGTCGCTCTACATCGGTAAGTGGTGATCCGACGCGGCTACGGGGCTCCCTGTTTCAGGAACGCTTCGATGAACGCGTCCAGGTCACCGTTCATCACGCCATCCACGTTGCCGGTTTCGAACTCGGTACGATGGTCTTTAACCATCCGGTAAGGATGGAAGACGTAGGACCGGATCTGGTTGCCCCAGGCGATGTCGCTCTTCTCGCCGGCGACCTTCGCGCGTTCCTGCGCCTGGAGTTCCTGATAGTGGTCGTAGAGGCGCGAGCGCAGGATGCGCATCGCCGTCGCACGGTTCTTGTGCTGTGACCGTTCGTTCTGACACGCGACGACGATGCCGGTCGGCAGGTGCGTGATCCGCACTGCGGAATCGGTACGATTCACGTGCTGCCCGCCGGGACCGCCGGACCGGTAGGTGTCGACACGCAGGTCGTCCGGCTTGATGTCCAGGTCGATGTCGTCGTCGATCTCCGGTGTCACGTGCACCGCTGCGAAGGACGTGTGCCGTCGGCTGTTCGCGTCGAACGGCGACAGCCGGACCAACCGATGGATGCCCTTCTCGGCTCGCAGGTAGCCGTACGCGTACGATCCTTGGACGAGAACCGTCGCGTTCTTGATCCCCGCCTGGTCGCCGTCCTGGTAGTCGAGCATCTCCGTCTGGAACCCGCGCGTCTCGCACCAACGCAGGTACATGCGCAGCAGCATGTCCGCCCAGTCCTGGGACTCCGTCCCGCCTGCGCCCGGATGGATGTTGACGATGGCGTTGTGGGCGTCGTGTTCGCCGCTCAGCATGAGGGCGAACTCTTGGTTGGCTACCAGTCCGCGCAGTCTTTCGAGCTCTGCCGCGAGCTCGGATTGAGTCGACTCGTCGCCCTCCTCGTCAGCGAGCTCGCTGAGGACGCACGCATCCTCGACGCGCGAGTGAAGCGACTCCCAGGCGTCGACTTCGGACCTGAGCGTCGACAATCGCTGACCTGCCTTCTGGGCGCGCTCGGCATCGTCCCAGAACCCCGGCTTTGAGGATTCCTCGGTCAGCCGACCGATCTCCTCCTGCTTGCCTGGCAGGTCAAAGATGCTCTCGCAGTTCCAGGAGCCGCCTGCGGAGCGATTCCAGCTCAGTCGTGAGAGGACTTGCCACGTCTTGCCTCCCCCTTGCTCGTGGGCGGTGGGTCAGCCGGGGTCGCCGTCCGCAACCGAAACGCTCGGAGCCCGAACAACAGCGCCGTGGTGATCGCCGTCGCCATCGACACCCAGTCGCCCCACCGCGAATACACCGTCATGCCATCGAACAACGGCACGTCGTCCACAATCATACTCGCCTGGTCGTGCGGAAGGACACGCTGAGGTCGGATCCTGCCCGTCGGCTCGACGAAGCACGAGATGCCGCGATTCGCCGCCCGTATGATCGCCCGTCGCGTTTCGATGGCGCGGAAGACGGCGAAGGCGTTGTGTTGCCCGGCGGCTGCGGTTCCGTCGTACCAGCCGTCGTTGGTGAGGATCGCCAACACGTTCGCCCCGTTGCGGACGAACTCCCGACTGATGTTGGGGAACACCGACTCGAAGCAGATGGGCACGCCGAGACGGATCGCGGGACGATCCGCGCGCGCTAGGGTCAGGACGTTCGACTGCTTGCCGAAGTTGTAGTCGGCGACCCCGATCACGTCCTCGACGAGGAACTTCGGCAGGTACTCGCGCAGAGGCACGTACTCTCCGAACGGGACCAGATGCTGTTTGTAGTACTCATCGACGAACTGCCCGTTCGCATCGAGCAGTACCGCCGCGTTGTAACCCTCCCGCAACGTGCCGCGTCGCGACACTCTGGGCGTGCCGAACAGCAAGGGCATCTGCTTCTCTCGCAGCAGCGCCGTCACGCGTTCCTGCTGCCGCGGGTCGAGGTACGGCAGCAGTAGCGACGTCTCTGGAAGAGCCAGGAGATCGATTCGCGCGTCGCCCGCCTTGCCCATGAGGGCGAGATAGTCGTCGAAGTTGGACTCGAGGAGCTCGCGCGACCAGCGCTCGCCCTGCGGGATGTTGCCCGGCACGATGGCGACGCGAACCGTATCGACGGGCGTTCGGGATTCGGACAGCGCATAGAACCCATGCGCGAGCAGGAACGCCGTCAGAATCGCCGCCGGAAGCGACTCGTACGCCATCGCGCGTCGGGACGTTCTGCGTCGCGCGGCGTTGATGACAGTCGCGCCGATCAGCGCGAGCCCGAAGCTGATGAGCGGCACGCCGCCGAGGCTCGCCGCCTGTGCGATGGGCAGCAGATTCCACTGGGTCGTTCCGAGGGCTCCCCATGGGAACCCGGTAATGACCCACCCACGCAGCCATTCGGCGGTTACCCACAGCACGGGAACGCCGAAGACGAAGCGCCAACCCGACTCGGGCAGGAGCCAACGCGTCAGCACGGCGAATAGCGCGACATAGAGCGCGAGGTAAGCCGCGAGCAGGATCGCCCCGCCGCTGCTGGCGACCCAACCCCACGGCAGCGGCAGCCCGGTATAGGGTCCCAAGCTGTATAGCCACCCGATGGTACCCAGGAACCCAGCGAACCCGCTGAGCCACCCGAGTCGAACCGCGCCGGTCAGGCTCCGCGCAGACGAGACGGCGGACAGGAGCGGCACGAGCGCGACCCAACCGAGCGGAGCCAGGTTCCAGTCCGGCAGAGCAAGCGTGACGAGCACGCCGGACAGACAGGCAAGCGCGCGCGGCTGCCAAGGGGGCACGCAGAAACGCGCCCAGAGCGAAGGACTGTTCATCGGCAGAGGGCTCGGTTGGTGATAGGCACTCGTTAGTCCGGACTCGCCGTCAGCAGTCCGTAGAGTTCGGGGCGGCGGTCGCCGGTGATGTCGAGTTCCCACTCGCCCGGCTCGTTGACGATGCGCTTCTGGCGCGCCGACGACAGGTCCAGGTCGGCATAGAGGATCGTCTCGTCCGTCGCGGACGCCTCGAACAGGATTTGCCCGCTGGGAGCGACGATCTGGCTGCGGCCGATGAAGCGACGACCCCGTTCGACCCCCACGCGGTTGGTGGCGACCACGTAGACGCGGCTCTCCCATGCCCGAGCCCGCGTGATGATGTCGGGGCTGCTCTCCGCGCCTTCGGGCCAGTTCGTCGGCAGCGCGAGGATGTCAGCTCCTTGGAGCCCGAGGACCCGAACCGGCTCTGAGAACCGGATGTCATAGCAGATCAGCACGCCCACCTTGCCCACGGGCGTGTCAAACACCGGCAGCGCATCGCCCGGTGTGACGAATCGATCGATACCCAGAGTCGGGAGGTGCGTCTTCCGGTAGACATGCCATTCGCCGTCCGGCGTCGTCAACAGTGCGCTGTTCCTCACGTCCTCGCCGTCGCGCTCCAAGAAGCCGATCACCGCCGTCACGTTCAGTTGTCGGCATCGCTCTGCGACTCGTGCCGCGACCGCATCGGCGTCCTCAGCGTACGGCATGCCATCGGCAAGGCTCGTGAAGCAGTAGCCCGACAGGGCGCATTCCGGGAACACGACGAGCAGCGCGCCCTTGCCGGCAGCCTCAGCCAGAAGTCGCAGCACCTTGTCGAGGTTCGCGGTATTCTCGCCGATACGGACATCCATCTGAACCGCAGCGACGCGTACGATCGACATGGTCACCGAGCCTTTCCCGTGATTCCTAGCCGCTTCCTGACATACACCTCGAAGGAGGCGCGCACATCGGGGTCCGGGTCGTCCAGCGCCATCTCGAGGAACGCCTCGTAGTAGCTGGCGTAGTTGCCGATATCCAAGCGACGCTCGTCAGGGCCCAGCCGGACGCCCCAGACGCGCAAACCGTCTTGCAGCATCAGTCGCATCGAGTCCGTGATCTGGATCTCACCGCCCCGACCCGGAGGCGTCCGACGGATGTAATCGAAGATGACAGGGTCGAGCAGGTACCGCGCGGCCACAGCCAGATCGCTCGGAGCCTCGTCGATGGAGGGCTTCTCGATGAGGTCGGCGACTTCGAACACTTCGCCGGCGCCGTTCTTCGGCTGCGCGATTCCGTAGTGGATCACCTGTTCGCGAGGAACCGTCTCGAACACGATCGTTGCTGCCGGCCGCTGCTGCGCGTGCGTCTCGATGAGTCGCTTGAGGACGCCGCCCGGCTCGCTGGAACGCAGGATCGAATCTCCCAGACTCACTAGGAACGGATCGTCGCCGACGAAATGCTCCGCCAACCCAATGGCGTCCGCCAAGCCCTTCGGAACGCTCTGGCGCGTGTAGAACATCTGCACGTCGATGGACAGGTGATTCATCACGTCCAGGGACTTCTGACCGCGCGCCAGCCGATCCATCTGCACGCTGTCGATGTCGAAATGATCTTCGATAGCGCGCTTCTGCTGGCTGGTGATGACCAGCACCTTGCCCACCGCTGCAGCCGCCAGTTCCTCGACGACGTACTGGATGACCGGCTTCCTGCCGACAGGAAGCATTTCCTTCGGCTGCGACTTGGTCGCCGGGAGCAACCGTGTGCCGGTTCCCGCCGCCGGTATGACGGCTTTGAGAATGCCCGTCAAGTGGTGGGCTCCTTCTTCGGTACGACGATGCGCCACACGGTGAGGAACAGGTAGCCCAGGTCCGCCCAGACCCCACGATCAGCGATGTACGCCAAGTCCATGGCGAGTTTCCGGGGCATGATCGACTCGACATAGTAGCTCTCGACGTCCTCGCGCCCCGCCAGCATCCTCTCCTCGTGCCGAAACGCTATCTGGGTGGGACCCGTAATGCCGGGACGTACCGACAGCACACGTCGCTGCTGCTCGTCATAGTGGGCAACGTACTGAGGCAGTTCCGGCCGGGGTCCGACGAGGCTCATGGTTCCGTTCAGAACGTTCAGCAGTTGAGGCAGCTCATCCAGCTTGGTGCGTCGAAGGAACCTGCCGACCGCCGTCATGCGCAGATCATCCTCGGCAGTAACGCCCGGGCCCTTCGACGGAGCGTCGCACATCATCGTGCGGAACTTCGCCATGCGGAATGGGCGCCCCCCACGACCGACTCGGGGACCCCAGTAGAACACTCCGCCCGGCGATTGGGCTTTGGCGAGCACGGCGCACAGTGCGAACAACGGCGACAGCGCCAGCAGTCCGACCGCCGAGAACGCAACGTCCAGACACCGCTTCGCCCATCCGTCGCGGATGATCCGAATCGACGCAGGGGTCGCGACGCCGCCGCGCGACTCGCTATCGCCAACCGTTGCGGATGTGCTGACGTAGCTCATGCCGACTTCACCCCGACTAGGACGAGCACTCCGCCTGACTTCGGCAACAGCCGAGCGCCCAAGGCGTCGCACATTCGCGCGATGCCGTCCACCCAGACGTTCGGCAACCATCGGTCCACGAATCGCGGCAGCACGAGGTACCCTGATTGGCGCCTTTCGGTTACGGACCAACCAGCATCCGTCAGCAATCGCGCCAGTTCATCCTCAGTGAACCCGAACAGGTGACCATCGGAGCCGCCGCGAGCCCGGAGGAACCGTCTCCGAACGTCCCTCAGAACTTGATACCACGCGCCCCGGTTCCCTGTCGACACGACGGTGATGCCGCCCGGCCGCGCCACGCGCGCCGCTTCCCGCACCACCGAGTTCGGCGAGAAGCAGTGTGCCAGCACCGTCTTCAGCACGACGACATCGGCGATAGCATCAGCCAGCGGTACATGCTCGCCGACGCCCAGCGCATATCGCCGTTGCCTGCTGCGCCTGACATTGCCGAGCATTTCCACAGACGGGTCCACGCCGACGTACATCCGAATCGCGTCGTCGAGTCCATCGGAGAACCCTCCGTTGCCACATCCGATATCGACGATCAGTGCAGGTCCCGAGCGCTCCGCCTGGCGCCTAACGCGTTCCCGCATGAATGCGGTCATATCTGCCCAGTTGCGTGCCACCGTCCGCGAGACATGGGCGATTCGTTGCCGATTCCACGCATGGGGTTCGCGTTCCCATTCCTCGCGCCGTGTCATCTCGCTGACGCCGCTACGCGAGCCGTCTCGATGTCCTCCAGGATCGCGCGCGTCGCGCCCGCTGGGTCGGCAGCTTCCGTGATCGGTCGGCCAATCACCAGATAGTCGGCTCCGGCACGGATCGCGTCGCCAGGCGTCATTGTGCGCCGCTGGTCGTCACCGGATGCGGAGGGCCGCACACCGGGGGTCACGCTGGGGGGATCGGTTCCACACGCGTTACGGATCGCGGCGACCTCCTGCGGCGACGCGATCACGCCGTCGAGCTCCCATTGACACGCCACGCGCGCCATGTGTACCACCTGCGACTCGATGGACCGACCTGTGTCACCGAACACGTCGCGCCACAACTCATCGTCCAGGCTCGTCAGCACCGTGACGCCGATGAGAAGCGGGCTCGACCCCGCGCCATCAGACGCCTTACGAGCCGCTTGAACCATCGGTCCCCCGCCGGACACGTGGACGTTGAGCATCCAGACTCCCAGAGTCGCAGCGGACCGTACGGCTTCGGCAACCGTGTTCGGGATGTCGTGGTACTTCAGGTCGAGGAAGACACGCTTGCCGTACGCATGGGCGATCCGAACCGAATCGGGACCCTCCGACGTGAAGAGCTGCTTTCCGATCTTGACGATCTCGACCGAGTCGGCGAGTCGGTTCAGCAAGCGACGCTCGCTGCTTCGATCCGGCACATCCAGCGGGACGATGATCGGGTTCGTCACGGGAGCTATGCGTTCCTGCCGCTCGGTGGCGGCGTCCGCACGATTTCCACGCTGACCGGGCCCTTGCCTTCGCGGTCGAGGCCGATCTCCTCCGCAGCGCGACGGGACAGGTCGATGACACGTCCCTTGATGAAGCTGCCTCGGTCGTTGATTCGGACGAGAACCGACTTCCCGGAGGTCACGCTCGTAACGCGCACGATTGTGCCGAAGGGCAGGAACCGATGTGCCGCCGTGAGTCCCTCCTGATCGTAGACCTCGCCGCTCGACGTCTGCCGGCCGTGGAACACGCTCCCGTACCACGATGCGACACCGGTTTGACCCAGTATCGGCTCGATTTGCACATTGGCGACGCCATCATCGACCATGTCCAACAACTGAGCGGCGTGGTAGGAGACGAACAGGCGCTTGTCGGGACGGAGTTTCGCCCGGTCGGTGATCTGGAGCACGGCCGCTCGGCCGTTGTCGAGGTTGGTGACCCGGATGAACACGCCGTAGGGGAGCTCCGGATGGGATGCGGTCATCGCGTCCGGGTCGTAGGGATGACCGTAGACGCCTCGACGCCCTTTCTGATCGACCGAGATCCACGATGCGCGCGTCGTCTCGTCCGCCCCAATCTGCAGCCCGCCCGTATAGAGCGCTGTATGCGGGTAGTGGGCGCAGCCGACAGAGGTAACGACTGCTCCAACCAGGCAGAGGAACCAAGTCACGCGGCGGATAGCACGCCGCAATGCTGATGCTGTCACGTAGCCTCCTTCCGGACCTCTAGGCAACCGACGGGAGCGCTTCGCGAACCGACGCGCCGCCAAGCACTGCCGCGACGGCGCGAGCGGTCTCCTCTCGGGCTCGACGGATCGAGTCGCGGCGCTCGATAATGTTGCCGGCAACGTTATCGACGCTGAGCCGTAACTCGTGTGACATCCGCTCGACTTCCCGAGGCGATGTCCCGCCCAGGCTGCGATTGCGCCCGACGGCAGCGATCGGACTCAGTATCTCCTCCAGCAGCGATACGTCCAGGTGCTGCTCTCGTGTTTCGAGGTACGACACGCAATCGCCGACGTCGCGGAACGTCTTGCCGGCGTCCACGAGCCATGCAACCAGCGATCCGACGATCTCGTGCGCCTCTCGGAAAGGCAGTCGTCGCCCTGAGACGAGAAAGTTGGCGAGCTCCGTCGCCGTGCTGAAGTTCGCGTAGGTCAAATCGAGCATGCGATCCGTGTTGAACCGCGCCGTAGCCAGTGCGCCCTCGAGCACGCGAAGCGTCGCGTTCGCGGTGTCGAACGCATCCCACAGCGCGGGCTTGTCCCCCTGCAGGTCGCGGTGATATCCCAGCGGGAGCCCCTTGATCATGACGAGCGCTTCGGTCAGCCTGCCGATCACGCCGCTGGTTCTGCCCCTCGCCAGCTCGGCGACATCCGGGTTTTTCTTCTGCGGCATAATCGAGCTGCCCAAGGCGTACGCGTCGTCCAGCGTCATGGTTCGGAACTCGTGCGTCGTCCAGTAGACGATCTCTTCGGCGATGCGCGACAGATTCGTCATCAGCATCGTCAGGGCGAACAAGGACTCGATGACGAAGTCGCGCCCCGACACGACCGCCAACGCGTGTTCCTGAACCGAATCGAATCCGAGCAGGCGAGTCGTAAGCGCCCGGTCGATCATGAAGCTCGTGCCTGCGAGAGCGCACGCGCCCAGTGGGTTCTGATTCGTCGTGCGATAGGCAGCGGCGAGTCGGCGCAAATCCTCGCGCAGCAGCGCCGCGTGCGCCGTCGCCCAGAACCCCAGTGTGACCGGCTGGGCATGCTGCGTGTGCGTATACCCCGGCATCACCGCCGACGCATGGTTGTCGGCGATGTTCAGGAACGTCGTCACGAGCACCGTGGTCAGGTCTTCGGTCGCGAGCAGTTCCTCGCGCACCACCAACCTCGCGTCGGTGAGAACCTGATCGTTCCGCGAGCGGGCAGTGTGCAGCTTGCCCCCATACTCCCTGCCGGTTGCTGCGATCAGGCGCGACTCGACGTTCATGTGGACGTCTTCAAGGGCTGGATCGAGCGTCAGGCGACCCGCTTCCGCGTCAGCGCGCGCTTCTTCGAGTGGCGCCAGGATACGTCGCACGTCGTCATCGGAAAGAATCGCCTGACGCGCCAGCATCAGCGCGTGTACCTGGCTCCCCCAGATGTCGTGGAGCGCCATCCGCCCGTCGGCGCGAGTCGACTCGGTGTAATCGAGGACGATCTGTCCCGCGCTGGATTTTGCCTCGCGCTCCGACCATTGAGGACTCCTGGCACGTCTCCACATGGCTCGGCATAGGATAGGGAGCGACCGTCGGGGTGTCAAGCAAGCTCCCGCTAGGCAGGGCTGTTTCATGAACGAGTCTCGCCGCCTGCTGCGCAGGTCCAACACGACCTGTCATTCCCGCGAAAGCGGGAATCCAGGCTCTGGGCTCCCGCTTTCGGATGAAGACCGATCCACGATTCGCTGCCCTCACATTCCCCTAGTCATGTCGGCGCTACGAACACCGCCATCGACCTGATCCGACTCGCCGGACACACCAGCATCGCATCAGCCAACCGCTCATTCGCAGCCAGACCCGATAGAGCTCTGCCACTCATCGGCATCGTACTGGAGAAGTAAACAGCCGTGGGGAGCACTTTGATTACGAGGCATCCGCAACATTTCGGGAGCACTTGATTCTGACGCAACGGGGGGAGCGCCAGGCTGCTCGGACTCCTCACCGACGGTGCCGCGTCGCCGGGAGGATCGCCTCACGAACGACGCGGGTACACGATCGCACCGTCAGCCGACGAACGCCTCACGGTAGGAACCGATGTCCACCTCGTTCGTTGGTCCCTCGTGGACCAGAATACGGAAGCGCTGGACCAGGCGACCGCCATCCGGAAGCACGTAGGGCTCGCGCAAAGTGAAGTTCGACAGGAACGTCCCGTAGTCCCGGACGAAGTACGGCGACGGCGGATTGTCGGGATGGTGCATCAGCGCGATCCCAACCGTCTGACCGGCGACGTCCCCGGAATAGTCGACCCAGTCGGCGAACTGGTTCATCGCCTCGGCTTCGTTCACCTGTCCAGCCGAGTTGACGGCTCTCCCGCCGTCTTCGACATCGATCGTATCCGCAACGCGGATGCCGATGTAGGAGTGCGTGTCCTTGCCAAACGTGATCTCGCCGACGCGTGAGGTCAGAGCGCTCGATATGTCCAGCACGTGGACGCGTTCACTGGGCGTCCACACGATCTCGCGTTCCTCGTCCAGCATCTGCTCGCCGCTCTTGGCGACCCACGAGTTCGTCGTCCGAAGGCGAACGCGAGTGCCCTGCTCATCGACGACGCCCGACTCGAACCGGATATCTCCGAGGCTCGGGTTCGTCGGGTTGTTATCGTGGAAGAAGTTGACCCCGTTGACTCGCGCGTGGCCGATGAAGATGCTCTTATGGTGGTTGAACCGGTAGGCGCAGTTCGTCGTGACGGCTCTGCCGCTGGGAGAGTAGACCGGAAAGAAGTTGGGCCGCGACAGGTAGAAGTCGCCCCACGACAGGTGACCCTTGTTGTAGGCGAGGGCGAGCCGGCCGTCCGCCAGAAACTTGTAGCGGAGGTCCTCTTCGACGACGCGCGCTGTCGGCATGGTCATGTCCTCGGTTCGTGCGGGGCTCCGGTGGTTCATGAGTTATCTGCCACACGATGCCGGAGCGCACAAGCGCGGCGCGACGTCTGAGGAGATGAGCCTGCCGGCGCGACTTCGGCGACATCCGAGCATCCACGCACCCGAACCGATGAGGAAGGACATGCCAATGCCCACGGAGACGATGACTCCCCGCGAACGATGGCTCGCCGTGATGCGCCGCGAGAAGCCCGACCGCGTGCCGCTCGACTATTGGGCGACCGGCGAGGCGACACGGAAGCTCCTAGCCCACATGGGATGCGCCACGACCACGGAGATGTTCGAGCGATTGCACATCGACCGCATCGACGGCGTCGGACCTCACTACACGGGACCCGCGAGCCCGCCAGGCGAAGATATCTACGGGTGTCGATACCGAACGGTCGAGCACGACGGCGGAGCGTACTCCGAGTGCATCCACAACCCGTTGGCGCAGTACTCGTCCGTCGAGGAGATCGAGGCGAACTTCCAGTGGCCCAGCCCGGATTGGTACGACGTATCCCACCTCAAAGAGCAGGCTGCGTCTCTGGGTAAACATCCTATCCGTGGCGGGGGATCCGAGCCGTTCCTGGTCTACAAGAACCTGAGGGGCCAGGAGCAGGCGTTCATCGACCTGATCGAGAACCCCGAGATCGTCCACTACTGCCTCGACAAGCTCTTCGACCTTGCCTATGAGAACACGGCTCGCATCTACGAGCAGCTTCCGGGCAAGGTTGACTTCAGCTACGTCGCCGAGGACATGGGAGCTCAGGAGGGCTTGATGTGCTCCCCGGCTCTCCTCGAGGAGTTTCTGATCCCGCGCATGAAGCGGATGATCGACCTGGCGCACAGCGCGGGCGTGTACGTGTTCCACCACAACGACGGAGCCGTGCGCGACATTCTTCCTCGCATGATCGAGATCGGCATCGACCTGCTGAACCCGATCCAGTGGCGTTGCAGGGGGATGGCACGGCGCGCGCTCAAGCGCGACTTCGGCAAGGACGTCGTGTTCCACGGAGGCGTGGACAACCAGCAGACGCTGGTCTTCGGGTCCGTCGGAGACGTGCGGCGCGAAGTCGAGGAGAACCTGTCGATCCTCGGCGAGGGCGGCGGGTACATCTTGGGGCCCTGTCACAACATCCAGGTCGTCAGCCCCGCCGAGAACATCGTGGCGATGTACGAGACGGCGTACGACCTCGGCTGGACATGAGCTTTGCGTCCGCTCGGCAACGACAGCGCGCGTCCTCGTCTGTCGCTGCTCCGTCCGGCAGAATCCTCTTGCGTCGTGGGTGAGAGCTTCGCAGCCGATTGACACCCCGGTTCCTGCAGACCATAATCTGGTGCGTCGGGGCCCAATGGCGCGGCGCCGTTCGGCGCGACCGGAGACCACCGCTCGATGCGTTTGCCCGCATCCATCGTCCGAAACCGCCCCCTACGCATCCTCGTCCGCCTGTGCCAGGTCGCGGCGATCTTGCTGGCGATCGGACTTGTCGGAGCAACCGCGGCGGGAATCGTCTACCTGACCCAGGTGAGTCGCAACCTGCCGGAGCTCGACCCGCTGGAGTACGGCGAGGTCGCCGTCTGGAAGCAGCATACGGAGGTCTACGCCGACACACCCCCCATCGTGGCGGGCACGCCGTGGACGACCCTCAAGCGGCGTATGGAACGCCTCGACTACGCTCCCGTCACGGCGGACAACCTCCGCGAGGGAACCTACAGCGGTCAGCCGAACGCCGGTGACTCGACTGTCCAGGTCTTCCCGCGCGCATTCATCCATCCGCGTATCCGGCAGAACCCGCAGGCTTTCGTCGTGGCGATTCGCGACGGCGCGGTGGCGGACGTCCAGCAGGCTGACGGCGCGTCCGTGGGTCGGTTCTTCTTGGAGCCCGAGCTCGTCGACGAGCTCTACAACGTCGATGAAGGGCTCGCCCGCCAGTTGATCGCGCTGGAAGAAGCCCCGAAGCACCTGATCGACGCCTTCATCGCCATCGAAGACAACGACTTCTACAAGCATCCGGGGATCCACGCGCGGCGGTTCGCCGTGACGATGTTCTGGAACGTCGTTCGGAACCGGCGGTATGGAGCCAGCACGATCACCCAGCAGCTTGCGCGGAACCTGATGCTCACTCGTCAGAAGATTCTGCTGCGCAAGGCGAAGGAGTGGCTCCTCGCGGTCCAGATCGAACGCCGCTACTCGAAGAACGAGATCCTCGAACGTTACCTCAACTTCATCGACATGGGCAGGCACAGCGGTCGCAGCCTCGCCGGGGTCAAGGAGGCAGCGCGCTACTACTTCAACAAGGACGTCGCCGAGCTCTCGTTATCGGAGTGCGCTCTGCTCGCGTCGATCCCGAAGTCTCCGACGCGCTATTCGCCGGTGCTCCATCCTGAGAACGCTCGCGAACGCCGCAATCTGATCCTCCGGCAGATGCACCGCCGAGGCTACATCTCGCGTGCCGACATGATCGCCGCCCAGGCTGAGGAGCTCGTCGTCGAGGGTCCCCGCCGCAGCCGGTTCCGGGGAACGGCTCCGTACTTCGGTTCCTACATCCGCGCGCTGCTTGAGCAGCGGTACAGCCGGGAGCAGCTCTACAACCAAGGCATGCGCGTCTACACGACGATGGACCCCATCGCCCAGGATGCCGGCACACGCATCGTCGCCAAGGAGCTCGAAGAGCTCGACAAGCAGCTCCGGTACCCGCCGTACCGCGACATGGTCGCGGCGGCAGACGCCAAGCTGAGCGCGAAGCACGAGCCGGGCGACTACATCCAAGCGGGACTGGTGATGATCGAGGTCCAAACGGGCTACGTCCGAGCCATCGTCGGGGGGCGCGACTACGACTACAGCCAGTTCAACCACGTCACCCAGGCGAAGCGCCAGCCCGGATCTGCGTTCAAGCCGTTCGTCTACACGGCGGCATGGGAACGCGGTATGAAGCCCTCCGATACGATCGAGGACGAGCCCTGGACCTATCGCGGCTGGACACCCCACAACATCAGCTTCTCGCACGAAGGCGAGGTCGATCTGCGTCGGGCTCTCGTGCGTTCTCTGAACATCCCGGCGGCGCGGCTGATGAACGAGTACGTGGGCGTCACGGCGACGGTGCGCATGGCTCGTCGCTGCGGCATCGAAACGCCGCTCGCCCCGTACCCGTCGCTCGCTTTGGGTTCGTCGGAGGTCACGCCGCTGGAGATTACGTCGGCGTACGGAACGCTGGCGAATGGGGGCGTGCGCGTCAAGTCCATCGCCATCCGCTATGTGGTCGACAGCTCGGGTCGGGTGTTGGAGGAGCAGGTTCCTGAAACGTCCCGCGTCATGGAGGAGTGGGTCGCCTACACGACGACGTCTGTGCTACAAGACGTTGTCACCTATGGAACCGGAGCGCGCGTCCGCCGTCTCGGATTCACCTATCCGGCTGCCGGGAAGACCGGCACCACGTCCGACTACACGGACGCGTGGTTCATCGGATACACGCCCCACGTCGTCACCGGCGTATGGGTCGGCTTCGACGATCCTAAGAAGAGCGTCAAGGCGACCGGCTCCGAGGCGGCGATTCCGATCTGGACGGAGTTTATGAAGGAAGCGATCCGTGGTCCGAAGGACGCCTTTGTCGCCCCCGGAAGACGCTCCGCCGCAACGTCTCAATAGGCGAGGCGTGCTGTTCGCCGGGCTGTTCGTTGGGGCGCTGTCGGTCGTTGCCTCGGCGCTCGCTCATACGACGGACCTGCCGCACCACACGCGCGACTTCGCCGATATCGCCACGGGGCAAGACCGTCGCGGAATCGTGATGCTGCTGGCGTCCGTGCTGACGACCGGGCTGATCGCGCTCGCCTACTTCGTCTTTCGGAACTCCGTGAGACACGACGGATCGAGTGACGTGCTGCGCGTGCAGGAGCGACTCCGAGCCCGAGCGCTTCACGCCGCGAGCCACGCCCGGAAGCATCTCGACCGACCGCAGGACGACCTCATCATGGCGGTCGTCGACGCGTACGCGTCTCAGACCGGAGGCGCACCGGCACAGCCGCTCAAGGGCGAACCCGGTCGGTATCGCATCGGAACCGACGTCCTGGCAGTCCGGGCGACGACGGACTCGGTCGATCTGACGGCTTCGTCCGAGGGGTGCGCGGCGAGTGTCCGCGTCACGCAGGCAGGCGATATCACCATCAGCCTCTACCGGACGCCGACGACCGAGGCGGCTCTGTAGGCACCGTTGCGTGACGGCGAGCGGGAGTCGGACCTTACGACGTTCTCGAACCGCGTCGGTTCCGCCAACCAGGAGGCACGTCGTGCAGACCGTCCGGGCGATGATCGACCGGTTGTCAGGTGATCGCCTGCGTCGAGACCTGTTCCACCTATGCAAGGACCCGATTCCGTACCGCAAGATCAACCACACGCTCCCAGGACACGCGAAACATACGCTCGACGAGGCGGACGACTACATTGTCGCTCAGCTCGAGGCGTGCGGGTACACCGTCGAGAAGCAGGCGGTGCCCGTGCAGGCGCGCGAGCGCGACGAGTCCAAGCCCAAGGCGCAGCAGTATGGGCCCGCATCGGGCCCCTGGATGGCGGCGTATAACCTGAACGCGGTCCGCGTCGGCTCCGCCCAGCCTGACGAGACCATCGTGTTCGTCGCCCACAAGGACTCGCAGAGCTGGGTCGATTCGCCGGGCGCTTACGACAACGGCGTCGGGACGGTCGCGCTCATCGAGATGGCGCGCGCGCTGAGCGAGAACCAGCCGAGGCGCAGCTTCTGGTTCCTCTGGTGCAACGAGGAGCACGCGCCGTGGACGAGCATCCACGCCGCCGAAGTCGCGCGCGACCGAGGCGACAACCTGATCGCCGTGCTCAACATGGACGGCATCGGCGGCAGACCCGACGAGGATGTCCGCGCCGGGCGTCGGACCAACGTCACGCTCTACACGGAGCCGGAGGGCGAGCGCATCGCCGACCTGATGTCCGAAGTCAACGACCGGTATCGCATCGGACTGACTCAGACCAAGGGAAGGCGTTCGTCGCCAGGGGACGACGACGGATCGTTCATCCGCGCGGGCTTCCCGACCGCCGTCATCAACATCGGCTCGTGGCACTATGCGGAGCCGAGCTACCACCGGGAGACCGACGTGCCGGAGAACGTCGATATCGACAACGTGCTCATGGCGACCCAGGCAGCCTTCGCAGCAGCCCTGACACTCGACGCATCGTAGGACGCGCAGCCGTCGGACACGGCGGCGACCGCGCTGTTCGAGGCAACAGGGAGTACTCGACCGCAGAAGTTCATACGGCTTGTCATCCTTCGCTGCGCTCAGGATAGGTTCCTGAGGAGCGAAGCGACGAAGGATCTCGCGCATCACGTGCCGGGCAGATTCTTCGCTTCGCTCAGAATGACAGTATCCGTAGCAACTTCCAAGATGGATTAGGGAGGAACCGATGCCTCGCGTTCTGAGAGTCATCCACGTCGGCGCCGGGGGCAGGGGCGCATGGCCCCTCGATGTTGTCGCCCGCATGGATGGGTACGTGTCTGCGGCGCTCGTCGACGTCAACCCCAGCTATCTCGAAGCCGCACGGCAGAAAACCGGGCTTCCGGCGTCCGTCTGCTTCTCGGACGTGCAGGACGCCGTGGGCTCCGTCGAAGCGGATCTGGCGATCATCTGCACGCCGACGGTGACGCACGTCCCGTATGCCCGAATCGCATTCGGGGCTGGCGTCCATGTGCTCACCGAGAAAGGCATGACCCTCGACTGGGAGCTCGCCCGCGCCGCCGTTGACGAAGCCGAGCAAGCTCGACTCTGTTTCTGCGTTTCTCAGAACTACCGCTACTTCCAGGTCGAGCGCACGATGCGCGAGGCGTTCGGAACCGAGCAGTACGGCGAGCCGTCGTTCCTCGACCTGATCCACCACCGCTACCGCCCGGAACCGCGAACCCTCGACTACAAGAACGCGATGATCTGGGACATGAGCTGCCACCACTTCGACAACTTCGTCTACTGGTTCGGGCCCGCCCAGCGCGTGACGGCACGCACCTTCGGTGCCCCCTGGAGCCGATATACGCCCCACGACGCGAACGTGAGCGCCGTGATCGAGTTCGCGAACGGCGTCGTTGCGACCTACTGCCTGACGCACGTCGCGCAGAACGATTTCCATCGCACGTTCATCCACACGACGACGGGGACGCTCCGATGCCACGACATCGCTGGCATCGAGTTCCGCCCGACCCACAGCCGCGACGCGCAGGCGGTTCCGCTGCTGTCCGTGCCGCAATCCGAGCAGTCGGTCCTGGAAGACGTGTATCGGTACATCCTCGAGGGCGTCGAGCCGGGAATCTCCGGCAGGAACAACCTGCAGACGCTCGCGCTGTGCGAGGCGACGGGCAGAGCGTCGGACGAACGGCGGACGGTCGAGATCGGCGAGCTCTTCGATTAGGACGGGCGAACGCGTGAGTGGCGCCAGACGCGCGCGATGGGCAGTCGCCACGGCGGTCGGCATCGCCGCTGCCATGTGGCTCCTGCGCGGCGTCGAGTGGCGGACGATGTCCGACAATCTGGCGCGCCTCCGATACCAGCACATCGTCATCGCATTCGGCGGCTACGGGTTGTCCATCGTCGCGAAGTCCCGCCGGTTCGCGGCGCTGTTGGATAGAGCTTGTTCGAGTCGCGAGCTGTTGGGCGTAGTCGCCGCGCAGACGTTCTGGTCGAACACGCTCCCGATGCGCGCTGGCGATGTATCCTACGTGCTTCTGCTGCGCGGACGTGGATCGGTTTCAGGTACCCGCGCCGTGTCGTCGCTGCTGGTCGCCAGCCTGCTAGACCTGTGGTGCATGATGCTGGTCGCGCTGCTCTGCACCACGGCGTTCGAGTCGTCTGCGGCTGGCTCGACCGCGTCGCGCGCTGTGGCGGCGGTGGCGGCGACCGGAGTGGTCGCCATGCCCGTCGGTCTCGCGGTGTTTCGTTGGGCGCAGCCGCGACTGTCCGTGTTGGGCGGCGTTCCGGTCGTCGGCGCTCGCGTCGCTTCTTTGCTGCAGGACGTGAGTCGCGTCGCGTGGAGCGCCTCCCTGCTGCGAGGACTGGGCTACTCGACGCTCTCGCTGGCGCTCCGGTTCGCGTTCCAGGTGTATCTGCTCGCCGTCCTGTTTCCGTCGATCAGCGCGCCGCAAGGTCTGTTCGCGCTCTCGGTCGCGGGATTGGTGAACCTGCTCCCTATCCAGTCCATCGGAAATGTGGGAACCATCGAGCTCCCGTGGGCGTGGGCGATGATGGCGACCGGCGTGGACGCCGGCAGCGCCATCGCGTCTGGCTTCGTTCTCCACGCAATCGTGCTCGTCTTCGCGTGCATCGTAGGCGCTCTGGCGCTTCCGCTGCTCGCCAGGGCGCCGACGGAGGACCCGCGTGGCGGCAACTGACGATGAATGGGTTCAGGCACAACCCGGCGACGAGTGGGACGAGCTCGCCAAGCAGTGCCCAGACGCCTGCGCATTCCATTCCAGCGAGTGGAAGGCAGCCCTGACTGCCGCCTTCCCGCAGTACGTCGCGGGCGACAGCCGTCATGTCAGAGACGGGCGGTCGATTTGCCTATGGTCATCGTTCGACTTCCGCCCGGCACCAGGCATTCGGATCGCCGAGGCGGGACCTTGGAATCTCTACGGCGGCTACTTGGCACAGTCGCCGTCCCAGTCGGAGTTCGCGTCTGCGCTGAATCGATGGGAGGATCGCTCGCGGCGTGCAAGCGCCGCCTTCCTCCGTCTGACCCTCCACCCAACGGATTACGAGGACCGTCTGGCAATCGCTCGTCAGGCTGGCTTCGCCGACTTCGACTCGAAGCGTACGCACTGGCTCTCCCTGCCGGACGATCTCGACACGCTCTGGCACGACGCCTATCGCGGTAGCGTCCGAACCGACATCCGGCGAGCGCGGAAGTCCGGCGTCACGGTCGAGGCGTCTTCGTGCCCGGACGACGTGCGGGCGTTCTACGCGCTCTACGCCGATTCGATGCGTCGGTTCGGCAGCCTGGCGAAGCCGCTCGTGCTGGTCGAGATGCTCTTGGCAGGAAGCCTCGGTAGGCTGTGGGTGGCTCGGAGAGAAGGCTCGGTGGTTGCCGGCTTGCTAGAGCTCCGCTTCGGGCGCTGGATGACGATCTGGATGGCTGCCAGCGAACCATCGGAACGGCGGTACTCGCCCAACCATCTGCTCTACGACGCCGCTCTGCGCGACGCGACTCAGGCTGGGGTGGAGATGGCGGACTTCGGGGCATCGCCGCCGGGCAACGACGGGCTCGTGGCGTTCAAGGAGTCGTTCGGCGCGCAGGAAATGGCGTTCGGAACCGTCACGAAGACGACCGCCCCTCTGCGGTCGTGGCTCTGGCGCGTCGCCGAGCCCGCCGCTCGAGGGGCGTATCGCCGGTTCCAGCGAATCAACCGACCGTCACCGACGGCGGATTGACGAAGTTGTGGTACGCGCCCGCCAGATCGGCGTCCTCGGCGTCTCCGGCGTGGACGACGACCTGATATCGGAATGTCAACGAGTCGCCCGCCTTCAGCACGTACTGCCCGTCGCCGTCGAGGAGCTTTCGTCCCGACTCGAACGTGCCGCGTCCGAAGATGTTCGTCGTCATCAAGCCGTAATCGCGGACGTGCCAGTGGCACGGGTGGCGCGGGTTCCCTATGTGATCCATGATGGCGATGCCCAGATGCACGCCGTCGATGTACCCTGAGTAGTCGCACCAGTTGGCGCGCTTGCCCCAGGTCTCGCGTTCGTTCGTCCCGCCGAAGGAGTTGACGATGATTCCCGTGTTCGAGACCTTCACCATTGGCGCGACGCGGACGGACATGATGCCGCCCTCCTTCGTGTCGCCGAAGTGAACGTCCCCCTCGGTCGCTCGGAACTCGACGACCGACTCGATGATCCGTCGGTTCACCGGAAGCGCGTAGATGCGCCACGAGACGCGGTCGGTCATCAGTCGCTTGCCGTCGAGGCTCTGCCACAAGCTCTCGGTGGTCACCGTTCCGAAGACGGAGCCGCCCTTCGCCTCCGACAGCTTTTGGACGACGACGCGCCCGGAGTTGGCTCCCTCAGCCCAGCAGTCCACTCCGTTCACCTCGCCGTAGGCGACGTACAGCGATCGGTGGTGCTTGTGATCCGACGCGCCGGTCTCGGTGACCTCCTTGCCTCCGGGACCCAGCACGGGATACCAGTGCGGACGGTAGTGCTCGGGCCCGTAGAGCATCGTCGTGAAGGGCTCGCCGCCGATCTCCACGGCAATGGCTCCGCCCTTGTCTGAGACCGCGACGCGACCGGGCGACGAGCCCGTGACCAACTGGAACCGCCGCGTCTCACGCCGCACCAGATAGGGGCAAGGGAAGGTGAGCTCCACCTTGCCATCCACCGCATCCGACGCCTGAACCGGCAGGGAGGTTCCCGTCACCGAGTCGACGAGGCTCATGCCGCCCGATGGCAGCGACGCCGCATCGACGGTTACTCGTGCGAATGCGTCGCGGCGCGCGTGCTCTCCGGCGTTGACGACAAGATCGAGACCCATCAGCTTTCTCCTTGCGCCGATCCCGTTCCGCGCTTGACGGAGCCACGCGAGTGACTCATACGTCAGCAATGTCCTCCGCAACACTATTGCCGATGCCGACCCCATCGGCAAGAGTGTGTCGCTCGGGCGCGGATCGCATCGCGGCTGTCGCGCTCGAGCGGCTCTTTGGTCTCCCGCAGCTAGCTGGCGTACCAGATAGAGCTGCGTACGATCCGACCGTCGTGCTCCGGGTTCGTGAGAACCTCCAGCGCCTCTCGGAGTACGCGGCTGCCCATATCGGGATCGTTCGGTCTGCCCATCGGATGTCCCAGCGGGAAATCGACCAGCAGCGCACGAGGCGGCTGCACGTGGGCGGTCATCTCGGCGCTCATGGTGATCGACACCGTGCGGATCCCCGACTCCTCCACGGCTCGCTGAACCAGTCCCACGGACTGGTGGCAGATGCCTCAGGCGGGGGTCAGAAGCGCGATGTCGACTTCTCCACGATGGAGCTCATCCACGATGGCAGGAGCCGTATCCGATACGAGCGCGTCCACGCAGCCGCCGGTGATGTGCCCCATCAGGCTGTACGCGACCGGATGCAGTGAGCCGACGATTCTTTCGGCGACGAGCTCGGCGAGTCAGTCAATCGGGAGCACGACGTTGATGTCGAGCTCCGCGTCGCGGTGATCGTAGTAGTCGTGCGTCACGAGCACGCTGCTTCGCGGCGCGTCGATTGGGATTCGGCGCAGCGACGGATCGCCTTCCGGGCGCGCCATGTTGAACGGTGGGTCGGAACCCAAGTGAAAGCCGCCGGTCGTGATGAGTGCGATGCAGCACTCAGACAGTGGCTTCCGTATCGGAACGATGGCTGGAGCTGGCAGCGTCTCTAGCCTGGCTTCCGCGATCCAGCGCTTCAGGCGATCCGGATCGCGGGTGTACCAGCGAGCCACGTGCTGGTTCCGCCACCGGCGATAGAGCAGCCGGATCCCCGTCATGCCTCTGAAACTCCCGCCCTCAGTCGCTGGGCTCCCCTGCGAGCGCATCGGCAAACGCGCGCCAGAACGGGTCGACGCGCGGATGCGCCAGCTCACGCCATGCGCCTTCGGACAGGAGCTGGCACGACGGTTCCTCGACGACCTCGCCGATCTGCGCGGCGACGATGCCAGCGCCCTTGAGCGCCGACAGGACCGCCTCGGTTCGGTGGGGGCAGCACGTCATCACGAGCGTGCCCTCGCTGATCGCCGGGAAGGGATCGACCCCGAACAGCTCGCACAGCCGAACGGCATCCTGGTTCAGCGGGATAGCGCTCTGGTCGATCCGCATCCCGACGTCGCTCGCCTGCGCGACCTCGACGATGCCACCCCACAGACCGCATTCCGTCGCGTCGTGCATCGCCGTCACGCCGTCGTCTCGCACACCGACCTGCGCCGCCGTCAGCGCGTCGTCCACGACCGTCATTTGCCAGAAGAGCTCCTCGCAGCGCCGCGCGGCGTCCTCGCCGAACGCGCGGGAGACGCGATCCGGGAACGTGGCGGCGAACAAGCCAGCGGCTTCGATGGCGGGACCCTTCGTGACGATAACGGCGTCGCCTGGGCGCGCCATTTCAGGAGTCACGTATCGGTCCGCATCGCCAATCGCCATGACGGTCGCGCCGCCGACCATCGGGTAGTCGCAACCGTCGTAGCGCGCGGTATGTCCCGTGACGACGGCGACGCCATATCGGTCGCACTCCCGGTGGATCGTCTCCCAGACCGTTCCGAGAGCGGCGGCATCCATGGAAACCGGCAGGTTCAGGTCGATGGTCAGGTGGGTCGGCGCGAGACCGCTCGTCGCGACGTCGGACATGAGGATGTGGATCGCGAACCACGCGGCGCGCTCCCATCCGTACTGCGGCACAATGAAGACGGGGTCGGTCGACATCGCCATCACGCGACCGCCGCCGATGTCGATGACGCCGACGTCGACGCCGCTCTTGGGCGGAACCAAGACATCCGCGCGTTTCCTGCCCAGACGCGGCTTGATGAGCGTCTCGAACACGTCCGGTGATATCTTGCCAATGTCGGGAAGCTGCGCCTCAGAAGACTCGGGCACCGATCAGTTCTCCCGTCTTGACGCCGAAGGGCCACTCGGTTCGCCGCTCTTGAACGGGCGTGCTGAAACCGGTCGAGTATTGGGCGGCATGTCGGTACGCCGCACGGATGTTGTCCGTAGGAACTTCGGGATTGATGACGTTCGCCGAGAAGAGGAAGAGCCCCTTGCCGCCCTCCGTGACGTCGATCGCGTAGGCGACGTCCTCCTCGACATCCTGGACGGAACCCCAAGGCAGCGTCCGCGTGACGGACATGCCCGCGAACAGCAGCAGTCGGTCTCCCGTCGCGGTACGAAGCTTCACCAGGTCGGAGATGTGGACGCCGAGCTCTTCCTGGAACCCCTGGAGCCCGCAGAACCCGCACGCGAGGATGTCATCCATGATCGGCATCACGTTGCCGTCACAGTGGCAGATCGTCTTGATACCGCCTTGGTGCAACGGCTCCAGCGAGTACTTCAGCCACGGGAAGTAGTGCTTGCGAAGGAATCGCGGCGACACCATGGGCCCGTTGTTGTCACAGATATCGTCGCCGGTCATGATGAGCGGCGGACGTTTCAGCGCCGAGTAGACGCGCGCAATCACTTCGTTCCGGGCCCGCGCCGCGACGGCGCTGGCGCGGTAGATGCGGTCGAACGCCTCAGGATGCAGAGCGACCGCTTCGTAGTACGCCGTGTAGCCAAACGTGCCGTACCAGCCAAAGGTCGCCGAGCAGTCCCACCGGGCTGGCAGGTACTGCACGTCTCCGTACCGCGCCTGCGTGGTTTCCAGGTGCGTTCGCAGTTCCTTTGCGTACGCGTCCGCGTCGAACCGCGCCAGAATCTCGTCGTCCGTCGGACGCGATTCGGCGAAGGCAAGCACCTCATCGACCGAATGGTTCGTCTGGTCGCGTTCTAGGATGTAGCTCTGTCGGATCGTGTCCTGTCCGCGCGGCACGATGTGACCCAACATTCCGTCGGCGCCCAGGTTCCTGTACGCCTTCAGCGCCCCTGTCCATGGGTCCTTCCAGAACTCGTCCTCCGTCGTTCCACCGAGCTCCTGAAGGTGCACGGCGCCGTTGATCCAACCGGCTAGCAGCGGTATGCGGTCGACCGGCTGGAAGTGCGCCTGACGCATGATGCGCTCGTACGAAGTCATGTCTCCTCCCGTTTTGCCAGGTGGAACCGAAGCGGCGTTTCACTGGAAGATGGATAGCCGCTGAGCGTCTACGGTTCCAGTGTGCCCGCTTGGTTGCCTGCGCGAATTGCCGTGCCCAATCTACTTGCGCGCGCGACATTCCTGTGGCATATGCGTACACGTCGCGCTGCCGGGGTCAGTGGCGACCGATGCGGCGGCGCGGGAATCGGACGGTTCGCGGCAAGCGCATCGCGCGCGCCGCGCAGAATAAGGAGTCCTGACCATGTCAAGACGCCTGTGGTGCGGCGTCTGTCTGTCGATCGCCTCCCTTCTCATCTCCACCAGCCTTTGGGCAGTCGACCTCGCGTTCTACGCGGGACCGCCGAACACGGGATGGATCATCCCAGGTGACGTGACGCGCGAGACCGACCAGATGGTCGCTGCTCTCAAGGGCATGTTCGACACGACAACCGTCTTTGGCGACGGAGACGAGGTCGGGGAGAACTCGAAGCTCGCCAAATGGACGAAGGATCGCACGAAGGACGGCAAGAAGGACGTGCTCATCCTTTCGTGCGGTACGATGCCCAGCGGGCTCTACCCCTTCCCGAACAAGCAGCCCGACGGTTCCATCATCGAGGAGTACCTCGACAATGGCAACACCGTCATCAACATCGCCGACTGGTTCGGCTACATGAGCTACGAAGGCGGTGTGCGTAGTCCCGACAACGGCGCTGCTGGAGCGGCGAACATCATGGACATCCCAGGGTTGTCCTTCGGCAGCCGATGCAACGCGCAGGTCGTCAATGCGGCGGGCAAGAAGTACCTGCCCTCCCTCAAGGACTACACGAATGACCGTCCGTGGCACGTCGAGCAGTTCAAAGGCACCGACTGGGTCGTGACGACCTTCGCCGACTGTGGCGCGAATGACGCGGATCCCGCTGTCGCGGTCAACAGTAAGACGGGCGGCGTCGTCGCCTGCCTGATCCAGAAGGCGTGGCCCGGGCCCGACCCCAAAGCCGACAACCGAGGCGAGGTCGTCATCGAGTTCGTCAAGAACTGGTTGACCGAGCAGGGCCACCTCGTGCTCGCTGTCGAGCCGAGAGGCAAGCTCTCGACGACATGGGGGGCGATGCGAACCCGATAGCGCGTGCGCCATCCGAGGTGGCGCGTACCGTTGAGGATAGGGCTCCGCTGTCACGGAGCCCTTCGTTGTTTGGTTCGCCGTCAGGCGCCCGCAGTTGCCCTGAGCCATGGGATGAGCCACACTGACGAATGTCCAGAGAGGTTCCATGAAGATCGCCGACGTCCGCACATTGCCGATTGCGTCCTACCTGTTCGTCCAGGTTCACACCGACGAAGGCATCGTCGGGCTGGGCGAGTCGGGAGCTTGGGGCTACCTGGAGGCGTCCGAGCGCGCGGTCGAGACGTTTCGCGACTACCTTATCGGTCAGGACCCGCTCCGCATCGAGCATCACTGGCAGAGCATGTATCGCTGGAGCCACTTCCGGGGCGCGGCGATCATGGGCGCGCTCAGTGCTATCGACATCGCCCTGTGGGACATCGCCGGCAAGCACTTCGGCGTCCCCTGCTACCAGCTCCTCGGCGGCAAGACACGGGATAAGGCGCGCGTCTACTACCACGTCTTCGGAAGCACACGCCAGCAGCTCGTTCAGGGGTGCATCGACGCGAAGGAGCGCGGCTTCACGGCGGTCGGTCACCTGACGCCGTTCCGTGACGAGTCGCACGACATCCCCTACTTCAAGACGCACGCCGACAAGATGCGCGACGCCATCGAGACAGTCGCCGCCTATCGCGACGCCGTCGGGAACGACGTCGACCTGTGCATCGAGATCCACCGGCGGCTGACGCCGTCCGAGGCGATCGTCCTGGCGCGCGGCATCGAGCCGTACCATCCCTTCTTCTACGAGGATCCGACGCTACCGGACAACCTCGACGCTATGGCGCACATCGCCGAGAAGATTCACATCCCTATCGCAACCGGCGAGAGGCTCCACACGATCTACGAGTTCCAGATGCTGCTGAACCGGAACGCGGTTCAGTTCGTGCGACCCGACGTGTGCATGGCGGGAGGCTTGACGCACAGCAAGAAGATCGCCGCGCTGGCGGAGGCGCATCACGTCGGCGTGGTTCCCCACAATCCCTTGAGCCCGGTCAGCACGGCGGCATGCGTCCAGCTGGCGGCATGCATTCCCAACTTCGCTCTTCAGGAGTACCCTAGAGGCGAGCACGAGCCGCCGAAGAGCGAGATCGTCCGAGGCGCGCTGAGGGCTGAAGACGGCTTCCTCATCGTGCCCGATGCGCCAGGGATCGGCGTCGAGCTGATCGAAGGGGCTCAGGAAGCGCATCCATTCCGCCGCCGACGAGTCAACACGCGCCTGCACGTCGACGGATCGGTCGTCGACCAGTAGGGCGTCACGGGAACAGTTGAGCAGCGAGCCGCTCGATCCCTGCGAAGTCCCCAGCCTCGAGCATGGCTCCATACCCGAGGAGCTCTCCGGCAAATGACTTACGCCACGCTGCCCACGCATGCTGAGACCTCCATCCCTTGACCTGCGCCGTCACGAGGGCTCGCTCCGCCCGGACGAAGGCGTCGCGAGTCGCGTCGTCCCAGTCCGGCATCGACCGCGCCAGGCACGCCAGACGGCGCACGATCACGTCGGCGTACCGGTTCCCGAGTTCCGGCGAAGAGCCTTTCTCGATGGTATCCGTCTTGCCGTAGTCGGGATCGGTGCGTATCCGGTCGATGGCGACGAGCTCCGGCATGAGATGCCACAGCAACGACGTCTCGCCGATGCCCGCGTGGTCGCCCAGATAACCGACGTCCTGCGCCAGCCAGTACTCAGGCGTCCCGAGCACGGGGATCTGCAGGCGCTCTGTCATCCGCGCCGCCGTCTCTCGTACCACGATCTGTTGGTTGTGTCCGTAGTGACCCGTCAGCATGAGGATCGCGCGGAACCCGAGGCGGCGGAACTCATAGCAGAGCTTTTCCAGCCACGACCGCAGCAGGTGGTTCTCCCATGCGTCTTCGGGTTCCAGGACGACCGTTGCCGGCATGTCGAGCCCGCCCATGCCGCCGTAGACCGGTGGATGGACGACCCCGCCGCCTGCCTGCTCGGCGGCGAGAACGCACAACCGGTGCGCTTTGAGGGCGTCCAGTCCCAGCGCGTTGTGTTCGCCGTGCCACTCGACGGTTCCGAGCGGTAGGAACACGACGGGCAGCGCCTCGACCGCCTCGCGGAACTCCGCCGGCAGCATGTTCTCCCACCGAACTCGATCGCGCTCCATCGTGGACTCCTTCTCAGCCACCGTCTCAGATCACTCGAACGTCCCCTTGACGACCTCTGCCCGAAGCGGAACCTCCTCGCTGCCGATTCTGAGCGTTCCGCCGACCTTCTCAGTGAACCGGACGACCGAATCGCCGACCGTGACGCGCACGTCTTCTCCGTCGCGCGCTGCCGTCGCTGTCACAGGCCCGTCGGTCGAAAGCACGTGCACGAACACATCGTCGACGCTGTCTGCGGACGGCGACACCTCGACGCGCCATCGGTTGGCGGTGGGCGTGTGAACCGATGGACGTGGGTCGAACGTCAGTCCACCGTACGTGTAACCCTCGACCTTCCGCACGACAGGGCTTGTCGGCAGAAGCGTCTGGACGTGGAGCGTTCCCTTCCCGTGCTCCGCCGTGATCTGGGTTCCGTCGATGGTCGGCTCGTTGCGCGTATGGAGCAGCCAGGTCTTGGCGTAGGTGGCACGCGTGGCAACGACGCGGTCGAAGATGACGAACGTGTGAGGACGAAGGAACACGATCTGCCGAACCCATGACCGGAGCTTCGTGGACGCGTACGCCTTCGTGCCGTCACCGGCGACGTAGAGGTACTCCGGCGCGTTCCGATAGGCGACGATGTCTCCGCGCTCGAACTCCTCGCGCCGCGCCTCCCAGATGTCGAGGTTGTCGACGGTCCACTGCCATTTCTTCGCCTGACCGCCGTCGTTGGCGTAGGCGTTGCGCCCGCCGTCGCGCATGTCGCGCCACGTCTCGTCGGGCTGGTGGACGAGGATGGAGTTGTGAGCGATCGTCCGAATCAGCCAGTTGACGGAGTGGTTGTCCAGGTAGTCCGTGTACTCTCCACTCTCGGTTGCCAAGGGATCGTGGCGGAAGATCTCGAAGTTGCCGACTTCGTAATGCTGATGCCCCGCCCAGTAGTCCCCGCACTCGAATCGGAACCAGGTCGCGTCGTCCGTCCAATCGCTTCGAGCGTAGACCTTCCCGATCCCTTCCACCAGATGCGCCAGGGGGAGCCCGGCGGGATCGAGCGGCGCGTCAGGCTCCTCCTCGTACAGGAAATCGACCAGCCTCGCCTCGGGGTTCGACCCCCTCCGGCGCTTGGCAGCGACGTATCTGGCTAGCTCCAACCCGCGAAAATACTGCGCGAGTAGCGTCCGTGTGTGTCGCGGGTACTCGTTGTGTCCCCCGTAGGTCGCCGCCCCGTCGCCTTCGACCGGGTAACGCTCCGCGCCGTACATCCAGAGCCCGGGGTACGGCTGGTACATCTCGTAGGCGAGTCGTTGGTAGAAGAACCGCGATGCCAGCTCGAAGCCATCATACCCCTCGATCCGGCGAGCTAGTTCCAGCGCCTGGACGAGATACCACAGTGATCCGCGCGTGTACCAGCCACATTCGGTGAACCCTCCTCCTGCCCCAAACTCGTGCAGGACGGGCAGAACCTTCCCCTCGTAGAGCCGCGTCAGGGCTTCATCGCGGAACTCGCGGGCGCGCGGGTTCTCGCCCCAGGTCGCGTAGGCGATCCGCAGGTAGCAGAGGATCTTGGAGAGCGTCGAGTTGTGGAACGCGTTCTCATCCGCCGTGAAGCTGCCGAGGTGGGCGTTCATCCAGTCGATCATGCGCGCACGGTCGGCAGGCTCGATGGCGTCGTGGAAGAGGTCGTACGTCAGCGCGACCTCCGTCAGCCATATCCAGGTGTCCTGGTGCAGGTTCGTCACACCGCGTTCGACGTGCCCAAGTGCCAGGCGCACAAACAGGGCGATCGACTCCTTTGGCAGACCCTCGACGGCGTGGACGATTCCCCTCGCCAAGAGCGAATCGCTCTGGACGATCTCGCGATAGGCGTCCGGCTTCGTCCGCGCCAGGGTCACCAGGAAGTCGCGGTACCCGATGACGCGGGGGTGCCCCCCGAGCGTTAGCATCTCGGACCATGCCCCATCGGGGATGCGAGGCGCGGGAGTGGGCGAATCCAGCGCCGATGCGACGAAGAGAGCGGCAAACCACATAGGGGAGTCTCCTGAGTCTGTCCCCGGCGACCGGACTTGAGGCTCGCCGTCCGTCGGGCACGTCGTCGTGTCCTCGTTACAGGACGGATGGACGTACGCCCCGTCCGTTCCGCGTGAATCGGGCTGCGTGAGTCCGGGCTTCGATATCGTTGCTGTCGATTCGTATCCCAGCGGAGTATGACATGCACACACGCTCCCCAGGAATCGGACGGAAGTGAAGGTATCCTCGACGCGTGGTGGTCTGTTCCACTTTGCCGTGTAGGATGACCATGGCGTAGAGAGCTTGATGCCTCTTTCCTGGACCCAGGAACAGATCGTCCCGATCTTCAGGTTCAGGACACGACCTCGAGGAAGCCAGCACGATCCGGCTCTGTCCTGCCTCATGGGATGGCGTCAGCGCGTGGCGTTGATACTCGTCCTCTGCAACGGTATCATTGACCAAGCGCGAACGGATTCGGCGCGACACAGGTGACGTTGGTGCGACTCGCTGCCGAGCAGTGAGCTCGCGAACCAGTGGAGAGGGCACCTTGGACGATGAACCGTAACCCAGACCGGAGCCAAGCCCCGACGACCTCGTCGGAGCAGAACCAGCCGGGGACGTTGGACGCGTTCTTGTTCAAGGACAATCTGTGGGACCTGATTCAGGCTCTCATCGAGGAAGGCGAGTGGTCTCTGCCTGAGGATCTGGACGACAGGCAGTTTCTCGACGACGTCTTCGAGCACATGAGAGCCGGGGTCCGCGAATGGGTCCGTGGTTCCGCCGGCTACTTCCTCGAGAACTCGGAATACTTCCTGTCCAGCCGCGAGGCGTTGTCGATCTTCGACGAGGAGTCGCGAGCCAGGGAGCTCGACGTTTCGGACAACGTACGCCAGGCGTTCCTTGAGTTCCTGTACCGCGACTTCGCGAGCTTCTGCTCGCAGGCGATCACGGCGGTTCTCGAGAACATCACGGCAAAGAAACACTAGACGAAGGCTGGCATGCGACTCGACAAGTACCTCCAGACCAGCCGGATCATCAAGCGACGGGCTGTCGCCACGGAGCTCTGCCGCAGCGGGAGAGTGCTCGTCAACGAGCAGTCTGCGAAGCCGGGCAGAGAGCTACGGGTTGGCGACCGGATCGAGTTGAGCTTCGGGTCGCGCGGTCGCCTCGAATGCGAAGTCGTCGAGCTTCCGACGCGCGCGGTTCGTAAGGAAGACGCCCATCGCCTGTACCGAGCGTTGTCTGACACGCGTATATCCAGCGCTGAGGGAGATGAGTGAGAGCGTCTCGAGCGTCATCGGAGGGAGCCGCGTGCTGACGGCGAACTACCACATACACACGCACCTATCGCCGTGCGCAACCGATGACATGCGGCTGCGTCAGATTCTCGATGCCGCCGAGAAGACAGGACTCTCCGAGATCGGCATCACGGATCATTGCTACGGACTGGAACTCAACAGCACGAGATTGCGCGAGCTCCGCAGCGAAGTGGACCAAGCCGCGTCCGGCAGAGACATCCGCGTCTACTTCGGGGTCGAAGCCTACATCATGCGCCATCGCATGGCGTCCATCACGCCGCAGATCGGCGCGCTCTTCGACTACGTCGTGATGGCGCCGAACCACTACAACATCCGTGGCGTCGCCCAGCCCGTTCGGCTCGATCCCCGCATCCTCGCCGACCACGAACTCTACATGCTGGAGGCTGCGGTCAATCATCCGGCGACGGACATCGTTGCGCATCCGTTCGTGCTATCGCCCCGCATCTTCCGAGTCGCTCCGGATCGACTGGCGGCGCTCGCACATGCCATGATGGACGTCATCGACGAAAAGCGACTGGCTGAGACGCTTGACCGGATGCGGCAGCGCGACATCGCCATCGAGCTGACGCCCAAGATGTTCCAGTTCAGCCAGGTGCACCTGGAGTCGTTCTACCGGCTGTGCGTCGAACGCGGCGTGCTCTTGGCGTATGGCGGCGACTCCCACGACGTAGACGAGATCGCAATCCCACAGCAAGTCCTATTGTTCGCCGACCGCCTCGGGATCACAGACGATGCGCTGTGGTCCCCGCCGTCGTCCCTCTAGCCTGACGTTCCTGTTGGCTCAATTGGCGTTGCCGTAACGGCTGGAATCACCAACCGGAGGTGTTCCGGTAGGTAGGCAAAGTAGACAGCCGTGATCAGGTTGCCGTCCTGTACGGCGCCGTCTGCTACGTACTCGCCGCAGGCGTTGCGCACATCGTCGCTCATATCGCCGGGACATGCGATGCGGCGTCCTCGCACGACACCTGCCGAGACAAGTACCCATGACGCGTGGCAGATCGCGGCAACGATCCCGCCTCGGTTCAGCACCTGTCGGGTGAGCTCGAGCGTCGGCTCGTTGACCCGCAATGCCAACGGCGCCCAGATGCCGCCGGGCAGGTAGAGGCAGTCGATGGATTCCGGGCGCAGATCGGCGACCGCGACCGCGATCTGGGCTGCCAATCCGTCTCGTCCGTTGCGCCCTTCGCCGTGCACGACTCCCGGACGAACGCCGGCGACTGTGACCTCGGCGCCTTCTTCCCGGAACCGGTAGTACGGGTACCAGAACTCATGCTCGTGGTATCCGTCCGCGATGACGAGGGCGATCCGCCTTCCCACCAGCGTCATCGACTATCCCTTCTGTCGAGCACTCGACAGCAAGCGCGCGGAGTTGGCGACGACGAAGATCGAGGAGGCGTTGTGAACCACGGCGGCACCGATCGGGTGCAGCACGCCGGAGCCGGCGAGGGCGATCCCGACAACGTTCACAGCGACGGCAAAAACCCAGATGTTCTGGCGAATCGTCCGAACCGCGCGGCGAGAGAGGACGAGCGTCTCAGACAGCGCGCCCAAATCGTCGCCCATGAGCGCGATGTCCGCCGTTTCGACGGCGACATCGGTCCCCGCCGCCATCGCGATTCCGGCGTCCGCCATCGCCAACGCCGGAGCGTCGTTGACGCCGTCACCGACCATCGCGACGACTTCGCCCGCGCCCTGGAGCTCCTCGACGATGCGCATCTTCTCCTCCGGCATCACGCGCGCGCGGACGTCGTCAATGCCGAGTTGAGAAGCCAACGCCTGCGCCGCAGCCTGGTGATCGCCCGTTACCAGCACGACGCGACGGATCCCCGAGCGTCGGACTTCGTCCACGACGCGCGACGCAGATGAGCGAGTCACCGATGAGAGCGCGATGCAGCCCGCCACACGGTCGCCCACGCGAACGACAACGGGCGTCGCGCCTCGGCTCTCGTGCTCTTCGATGAACAGCCTCGCCTGGTCGGTCTCCGCTGACTCGCCCAAGCCCGCCAACGCTCGCTCATTGCCGACCGTGACGCGCTCGCCTGCCACGTCGCCTTCGACTCCGACGCCAGGCGTGAGAATGACGCCTGAGGTCCGTGTGGCAGTCGCCGCCTGCGAAGAACCCCGATGCGCGCGGACAATCGCTTTGCCGATCGGGTGTTCGGATGCAGCCTCGACTCGGCTCGCCAGGCGGAGCACGTCCTCGCGCGTCCACGGCGATGCGGGCATGACGTCGATGACCTCGAGCTCGCCCGAAGTCAGCGTTCCGGTCTTGTCGAGGCAGAGGGCGGTCGTGTGCCCCAGAGCTTCGAGGGCTGCGCCGCCCTTGACCAGCACGCCCATCCTCGCCGCCTTCCCGACCGCAGCGACGACGGCGGTCGGAGTCGCCAGCACGAGCGAGCATGGGCAAGCGATGACGAACACGGTGACCATGCGCATCGGGTCGCCCGTAAGCGCCCAGACGAGTCCGCCGATGATGAGGATCGCCGGCGTGAAATAGGCTGCGAAACGGTCGGCGATCCGCTGTGTGCGTCCCTTGTTGCTCTGCGCCTCGCGAACGACGCGGACGATCCGCGCAAGCGTCGTGTCCTCCCCGACCCGCGTCGCGCGAACCTCGACGGAGCCCGTCAAGGCGATGGTACCGACGCAGACGGTGTCCTCGACGGCTCGATCCACCGGGACGGCTTCGCCTGTCAGCGCCGACTCGTCAAACGCCGCTCGGCCCGTCTCGATCACTCCATCGACCGGCACGCGGCCGCCGGGTCGCACGAGAACACGGTCGCCGACGCTCACATGGTCAATGGCGAGCGTCTGCCACTGTTCCTGACACCACACTTCCGCCGTGTCCGGCGCGAGCTGAATCAGCGCTCGCACGGATCGTTGCGTGCGCGCCAGGACGATCTCCTCCAAATACTCCCCGCCGATCATCATGAATGCTACGATAGCGCCCGCCAGATACTCCTCGACAATCGCCGAGGCGACCAGGGCGATGACGACGAGGACGCCGGCCGTCACGCGACGGGTTTCCAGCGTCGCGACGACGGTGCGGTAGAGAATGACGGTTCCGCCGAATGCGAGCGCGATGGCAGACAGCGAGAAGTCGCTGTCGGCGAGCAAGGGGAGTCCAGCCGCAGCCAGGATGAGGGCGAGGACGATTGCTGGAACCGCCAGCGCCTTTGTCCAGGCTGCGGCACTTTGCCCGACTCGGGGCTCCGCTGCTGAGCTCATCCCGACCTCCGGGTTGGCTTTTGGCTTGCTCGGCGATCAGCCGAACACGCGCCAGAACACGAACGCCGCTCCTACAAGCGCAGCGATGATGAACCCGATGATCCGATGGGCGCGTTTCTTGCCCTCGGGGGTGTGGTCGCCGAGGATTCCGTGTCCGCCTTCGTGCATGGTTCCGCCCTTCCTGAGTCAGTAGACGAGCTTTGAGAACGCCTGCTTGAACTCTTCGATAGCCTCGTGATGATCGCCCTCCTGGATGGCAGACACGATGCAGGACTCGAAGTGATCCTCCAGTAGCAGACGTCCGACGGCTTCGAGCGCGGCACGAACTGCCGACACCTGGATCAGCACCTCGGAGCAGTCGCGCTGTTCCTCGACCATCTGCCGAATGCTCCGCACATGGCCCTCGATACGCGCCAGCCGGCGAGCGACTTGCTGGGTCTTCTTGTGGTCGTGCCGATGGTCCTGTGGCATCCCGATCCCCTGTCGCGAGTCCACATCCTATCCCCCGGGAGGGGTTATTCCCATTGTAGCGCGTACCGTACCGCCGAACAAGCGCGGCGTTTCCGACTCGCGCGCGAGCCGGGGGTCGGCTATTGTCGTGTCGAGCAAGCAGACCGCTGCATCGAGGGGTTGGACTCACTGGGGAGGCGTGAAGCAGCATGTCGAACAGCGCTGGCGCGGCGGATCGTGTGAAACCCACCGAGGGCTATGGCGCGGAGCTCGACCGAGCCGTTTGGGACCGCATCCGACTGGCGATGAACCACCAGGAGCCGGATCGGGTCCCCATCTGGGACTACATCGACAATCGGCACGTCGTCGAGCACTTCGCGAGAGGCGACGATGACTACCACGCGACGATGGTTCGCGCCTACCACGAGCTGGGCATCGATCTCTGCCGTGGGTACGGAGGTTCGTTCGCGGAAGAGCGCGAAGGCGAGGCGAGCACGTCGCACAAGATATCGGGCAGAACGAGTTGGGTAACCCGCTATGCCATTCAGACGGTCGAAGAGCTTCGAGCGTACCGATACGAGCCGCCAACGGTGGAATCACTTCGCACGAGCTGGACTGCCGGAATCCGCGCTCAGCAGCAGCGCTTCGCACCGAAGACGATGTACGTGCCCGGTGGGGGTTGCGGCTTCCACGCCGTCTACGGGCTGATGAGCCAAGAGCGCTTTTCATATTGGATCTACGACGAGCCCCAGGAGCTGGATCGCCTCCTCGAGCTGTTCGGCGAAGGCGGCCGCCGGTGCGCGCAGGTGGCTGCGGAGGAACAGCTCGGGCCCATCTACTTCATCGGTGATGACATCGCCTACAAAGCCGGTCTGCTGTTCTCGCCGGAGTTCCTTCGGAGAACCTTCATCCCGCTGCTCAGGCAGTGCGTCGATGAGTGCCACGCCGGGGGAATCAAGGTCGTCTACCACTCAGACGGGAACCTGTGGGGCATCATGGACGACCTGGTCGATGCTGGCATCGACGGGATCAACCCGATCGAGCCCATCGCCGAGATGACCATCGAGCGCCTGCGCAAGCGCTACGGGCACGATCTCCTGCTCGTGGGAGGCATCGATTGCTCGCAGCTCCTTCCGCTGGGAACCCCGGATGACATCCGTCGCGAGGTGCGTCATTCCATGCGCGTCGGGGCTCCGGGTGGCGGTCTGTTCATCGGGTCGTCGTCAGAGATCGTCCCGGCGACGCCGCTGGCGAACATCCTGGCGTTCTACGAAGCCTGCCACGAACACGGGGCCTACCCCATTCGGACCGCGTGAGCTGGTGCGGCTCTCAGGAAAGGCTACTCGATGACCCGCAGGGAGTTGAACCTCGCCATCTTCGAGGGAACCGCCGATCGGGTGCTGTGGCAGCCGCGGCTGGAAACCTGGATCGGGCACCACGCCTCCAGGAACACGCTGCCCGCGCGGTTCGCTGGCATGTCGCATCTCGAAATCTACGACGCCCTCTCGTGCTCCATTCGGTACGCCGCGTCCGCCGGTATCGAGGGGTACGAGGACCCCAGCGATGTCGAGCGCGCGTCGCGCCGCACGGACACGCACTCGGTCGATACGATCCGAACGCCCCAGGGCACGCTGGAAACCGTGTACCAAGACATCTGGCTCGAGGGACGCCACGTGAACCATCGGATCGTCGAGTATCCGGTTCGGTCCGTCGAAGACCTCCGCGCCGTGACGGCGATCATCGACCGGCAGCACTACCGGGCGAACGTGGACAGATTCCGGGCGGCAGAGGCTGCGGTCGGTCATCGTGGCGAGCCGACCGTGTTTCTCTCCAGTTCCGGTTTCACCGAGCTCATCAAGAACTGGATCGGCTTGACCGGCACGTACTACATGCTGCACGACCATCCTGCCGCCATCGAGGAGTACCTCGAAGCGTGCGACCGTCGCGACGACCGCCTGCTCGACGCGGCTCTACATCTCCCGTGCCGCATCTTCAACCTCGGCGACCACGCGACGAACGAGTTCTCCCCGCCGCCGGTCTTGCGCAAGTATCTGCTGCCGCGATGGCAGCGCATCGCCGACCGCCTGCACGCCGCTGGAAGGTTCGTCCACACGCATTGGGACGGGATGTCGCGGCAGATTCTGCCGTTCTTGTTGGATACGCGACTCGACGGCGTCGAAGCGCTGACCCCGGAGCCGATGGGCGACATCACGCTGGAGCAGATACTGGAATCCGTTGGCGACAAGATGGTCGTGCTCGATCTGCTGCCCGCGATCGACTTCCTCGACTACCGTCCGGTCGGCGAGCTGTTGGACTTCACTCGACGCTGCATCGACATGTTCGCCCCGAGGCTGATCCTCGGCATCTCCGACGAAATCTCGCAGACGGGACAGATCGAGAAAGTGGAGGCGATCACCGAGCTCGTCGATCAAGTGTGCGGTCTTGCGGCGTAAAGCCGGTCGCTCTTGGCACGCCAAGCGCTCCGCAGTAGAGTGTCCGTCGGACGGCACGAAAGACGGAGCTCACCATGGACAAAGTCTCGACGGCTGGACTCGGTCGCGACGGCCGCTCATCGCCCAAAGGAAAGTACGGCTACACCTACCATCCGGTGACGAAAGCGATGTCGCCGCACAGCGACACGCCCCAGCAGAAGGGCGGATTCCCGTTCGACGTCTGCATCATCCGCGTTCCGCCAGGCAAAATGCCCTGGCCCTACCATCGGCACGCCGCTCAGTGGGAGTTCTACCAGGTGCTGGAGGGCTCCGGCGTGATGCGCGTCGAGAACGACGAACGCATTCCCTTCGAGGCTGGGGACTTCCTGCTGTGCCGACCCGGCGAGGCTCATCAGATCATCAACGACGGCGATGTCGAGCTCGTCATCGTCATTACAGCCGACAACCCGATTGCCGAGGTCGTCGACTATCCAGACTCAGGGAAGGTCGCGATGGGCCCGCCTCGTCGCCTCGGTCGCCTGACGCCGGCGGAGTACTATGACGGCGAGGAATGAAGCGATGGGCTCCTGGCACATCGTCCTTCGCGACGACTTCGCGTCGCTGCCCTTGGGCCCGCTCGCCTGCGATTACTCGCCGCTCGGAGAGTACCACGACATCCGCCAGCGTCCCGCCATCGGATGGCGCGAGTTGACGCTGCACCACTCCTGGCGTCGCCTTCCGAGGTGGCTCGTGGGCGAGGAGGACGGTGTCCCCTACCTGCACCAGTCGTCCTTTCTGGAGCAGGGAACGCCGATGATCGGCGTCGGCGATCCGGCGTGGCGTGACTGCCGCGCGACGGTCGCCGTGCGCCGCTTCTCTCGGGAGGGTCGCGCGGGGGTCTGCCTGAGAACCGAGGATCCGCGTCACTGGGTCGGAGCCTACTTCGAGGGCGACCACTTCGTGCTCGCCGAGGTGGACGACGAAGAGCGCCGCGAGCTCGGCAGGGCTGAGTGCGCCTTCGACGGAGACCGATGGATCTCTGTGTCGCTGTCCGTAACCGGACATGCCGTCGAAGTCGCCGTGGGCGGATCGCCTGTCATCCGCTCAGAGGGCCCGATCCAGGTAGCAGCGGGACGGATGGCTCTGATGGCGACCATCCCCGCGCGCTTCCGCGCCGTCCGAGTTTGGGTTCCAGAGCCCGAGCTCGCACGCCTCGACCAGGACGAAACGCTGCGATGCGCTACGCGACGGCGGAGAGCCTCCGAAGTGCCGCAGCCCATCGTGTGGCGGCGCTTCGAGACGCCGGGCTTCGGAGTCGGCAAGAGCGTCCGGTTCGGGGACCTGGACGGCGACGGCGAGCTTGAGATGCTCTTTGCGCAGAACGTGCCTCTGTCTGGCTACGACTTCGACGGCGTGTCGTGCCTCACGGCGGTTCGGCTGGATGGGCGGATTCTGTGGCAGGTCGGAACACCCAGCGACTCGTGCGGTCTCCTGACGAACGACGTCGCGGTTCAGATCCATGATATCGACGGCGACGGTCGCGAGGAGGTGATCTACGCCAAGGACTTCCAAATCGTCGTCCGCGACGGGCAGACGGGAGCCGAGAAGCGCCGAGTCCCGACGCCGCTGCACGGCGAGAACCGAACTTGGCTCAAGGAGCACGTCTACCACCGGATCATCGGCGACTCGCTTTTCTTCTGCGACCTCGAAGGAAGCGGCGCGCCGCGCAACCTCGTGATCAAAGACCGGTACAACAACCTCTGGGCGTACGACACCGAGCTCGAACCCCTTTGGCATTGGTCGGGGAATACGGGTCACTATCCGTACGCCCTCGACGTCGACGGCGACGGTCGCGACGAGGTGCTGATCGGCTATTCGCTGCTCAGCCCGGACGGCGAGGGGCTCTGGACCCTCGACGGCGTCCGAGACCATGCCGACGGCGTCGCCTTCGCCCCCGTCGGGCCCGATGGCTCCATCCGAGCTCTCTTTGCCTGCAGCGACGAGGGCATGATCTGGAGCGACCTGCGCGGGCGCATACTCCGGCACGACCGACCTGGACATGCCCAGTGCTGCCACGTCGCCAACCTGGATCCGGCTCGCACGGGCCTCGAAGTCGCGACGATCACCTTCTGGGGCGAACCGGGAATCGTCGTCACGTACGATGCCGATGGGAACCGTCTGGCGCGGTTCAGCCCGTTTCCGATGGGCAGCCATTTGACGCCGACCAACTGGGTCGGGGACGGTCAGGAGCACCTTCTGTTGTCCGCGATGCCCCAAGACGGCGGGCTCTACGACGCCTACGGCTCGCAGATCGTCCAACTGCCTGACGACGGTCACCCGACCCTTTGCTGCGAGCCCATCGACCTGACCGGCGACGCCCGCGATGAGATCGTCGTGTGGGACACGCGGTCGGTATGGGTCTACACGCAGGACCGGGCGTTCGAGGGCACGCGGCTGTACGTCCCACAGCGCAACGCCCACCACAACTACTCGAACTACCGATCCATCGTGTCGTTGCCGGCGTGGGACGACGGGTCTGGCTGAACCCCCAGCGCGCGCCGGATCGAAGCGAGTACCGAGTCGTCGCGCTCCCGGCTTGCAGCGGCGCGCAGCATCGCGCGTGCCTTTTTCCCTCCGATCCGACCGATCGCCCACGCGACGTGAGAACGGACCAGGGGCTCGGGGTCTTCCAAGCCGACCGTCAGAGGCTCGAGCGCCTTGGGATTCCGCGTGTTCCCCAGCGCGATGGCGACGTTGCGGAGCAGTCCGCGACGCTTGGCGCGCATGATTGGGCTGTTCTGGAAGACCTTCTGGAAGGCATCCTCTGCCATCGACATCAAAGACGCCAGCTTGGCTGCGGTCAGACCCGGTCGAGGAACGAACGCGGACTCGCCAGTCCGCGCCGCCTTCCGGTTCCAGGGGCAGACTTCCTGACAGATGTCACAGCCGAACACGTGGTTGCCGACCGCCTCGCGAAGCGGCTCGGGGACTTCGCCTTTCAGCTCGATGGTCAGGTAGGAGATGCATCGCCGTGCGTCGAGGACGTACGGCTCCGGGAACGCCTGCGTCGGGCAGGCGTCCAAGCACCGACGGCAGGAACCGCAATGATCGGTCGTCGGCGAGTCGGGTTCCAGCGCGGCTGTCGTGATAATCTCCGACAGGAAGAAGTACGAGCCCATGCGCCGGTTCAGCAGCATCGTGTTCTTGCCGAACCATCCGATTCCGGCTCGCGCCGCTGCCTCCCGCTCCAGGACGGGCCCCGAATCGACGTACGCGCGTGAGGTGGCTCCCGCGTTCTGGTCGATCCAAGCGGCAAGTTCCTCGGTTCGTGCGCCGAGGAGTTCGTGGTAGTCGTCCCCCCACGCGTAGCAGGAGACGATGCCGCGACTCGGGATGGCATGTTCCGGGGGTCTCTCGGTGCTCGTTCGATAGAGCGTGGCGAGGCAGACGATGGACTGCGCCCCGGGCACCACGCGCTCTGGATCGAGGCGCTTGTCGAGGGTTCGAGGCATGTACGCCATCTCGCCGTGCATACCGGCGTCCAGCCACCGGCGGAACGCGTCGGCATGATCGTAGGGAGCGACGGGCGCTACCCCCACGGCGTCGAAACCGAGTTCCAGTGCGCGAACCTTGAGGCGCGACGTCAAGTCCTGAACCGCCCGATCCATCACGGGATCGGTGCGCCGACTGCGTGTTCCAGTCTCGCTCGCGCCACGAGCGCGTCATAGGACGCCTGCGCGAGCAGCATGTCCGCCTGCGTCTTGCCGAGCTCGGCGTCCGCAAGTTCGACGCTCGTGATGAGCCCGTTCTCGAAGGAGATGTTGGCGATGCGGAGGGCTTCCGCCGCTTGGCGCTGCGTCTCCTCCTGCGTCTGCAAGACGGAGGACGCCTCCTCGTAGGCAAGCACGGCGCGTCGTACCTCGAAAGCCACGGCGTCCGACATCGCCTCGAGCCCGGCAGACGCTTGGTTCACGCCGGACAGCGCTTGTCTGACTCGCGCACGGTTGGCGAATCCATTGAAGATGGGCCAGCTCAGTCCGACCCCAACGGACCACGTCGTCGATGGGTCTTGCTTCTCCGTGTCGTTCCACGAGTAGGTGCCGGTCGCCGCGAGATTGGGACGGTTCGCGGCGCGAGCGACCTTCAGCATGTGCTGGGCGACCTGGCGCTGCGCTGCCAACTGCCGGAGGCTGGACCGGGTCATCAGAGCCTCGTCGACCAACCCCGTCGCTTCGATCCCCGCCGGCATCCAGTCCAGAATGCCTTCGGGTTCGCCCAGTTCTTGGGTCTCGACACCGATCGCAAGCGCCAAGCCTTCGAGCGCCAGCTTCCGCCCGTTTCCGGCGCGCAGTGTCTGCGTGCGAGCATTCGCGAGCGCTACCTGCGCCTGCAGCAGGTCCAGACGCGTGGCGACGCCGGCGGTCAGGCGTTGCTGCGCGGTCTGTGTCCGTCGCTCCGCCTGCTCGAGCGCCTTGGAGGCAACACCTGCCACTTCCCGTGCCAGCAGAACCCCATAGAACGCCTCTTTGACGCGTAAGGCGACGTCCTGTCGAGTCGCGTCGAGTCCGTGTCGAGCCGCTTCCAGGCTGTCCCATGCAGCGCGGTAGGCGTTCGTCGCCTTGCCCCACGTGAAGAGCGGTTGCTGCACCTGCGCAATGCCTCGCCAGTCGCGCTTGGTCCCGATCTCGATTTCGATGGGCTTGTCCGACGCCGCCGGGTCTTCGACCACGGGGGCATCCTCCCCGGACGCATCGCCGGAGCCATCCTCGTCCTCGCCCTCGGCACCCATCGCGGCGAACGGGTTGAATCCGCCGAAGTCGAGCACGCTCTCGGGCAGCTTCCCGTTGTACGTGAACGCGCCGGTCAGCGTGAGAGACGGAAGGAGCACGCCGCGAGCTTCCTCGATCCTCGCTTGAGCGCCGAGCACCGCTTCCTCGGCAATCCGCACGTTCCGGTTGTTCTCGTAGGCGCGGGCGATGGCGGCGTCCAGTGTCAGGGACGTCTCGGTCGCGTCCTGGGCGATTGCGTTTGGCGCGGCGGCAACGATCGCTAAGAACAGCGCCAGTGCCGAGATACGACTGCGATCTCTCATCGAGACAGCCTCCATGCGAGATGCCCTACGCTGAACCGGTTTCCACTTCAGGGGCCCGAGCCACGCGGTCGACGATCGTGTATGCGACCGGGATGACATACAGCGTGAAGACCATCGACACTGTCACGCCCCCGATCATGACGACCGCCATGGCGGATTGAACCGCCGCAACGCCGCCGGTGCTGAGCGCTTGCGGCAGCATCCCAGCCACGATGGCGACGTTGGACATGAGGATCGCACGAAGACGGAGCGGACAGGCGGCGATCAGCGCGTCGCGCATCGCCATCCCCTGGACGCGGAACTGGCGCGTCAGGTCGAGCAGCAAGATCCCATTGTTCACGACGATCCCGACCAGCATCACGATTGCCATCAGCGAGAAGATGTTGATCGAGAGGCGCGAGATGAGCAGCGCGGCGCTCGCACCTGCCAACCCCAGCGGCAGCGTCAACATGATCGTGAATGGGTGCACGAACGACTCGAGCAGCGCCGCGAGCAGCATGTAGGTCAGTATGATCGCCAAGATGAGCGCCGTGACGATGCTCGCGAACGACTCCTGCTGCATCTCTGCCTGACCCGTGTAGTGGATGGAGTATCCGTCGGGTAGGCGCATGCCGTTCGTCTGCGCTCGTAGCGCGGCGATCGTGGAACCGAGGTCGCCTGAAGCGATGTTGGCTTCCACGGCGATGGTTCGCTGCTTGTCCGTGTGCGTCAGTTCCGCCGGACCACGCCGGAACGACACCTCGCCAAGATCGACCAGAGGAACCGACGTTTCCCCGACTCGCACCAGCAGTCGGTCGACGTCTTCGAGCTGCTCCCGGTCGGATTCGTCGAGTCGGACTCGGATGTCGTATTCCTCGCCGCCTTCGCGATAGACCGATGCCACCTCACCGGTCAGGCTGGTTCGAAGCAGCCCACCGACCTGCGCGAGGCTCAGGTGGAACCGGTCCAGGCGGTCACGATCCAACTGTACCGCCAGCTCCGGCTTGCCTGACCGGTGGCTCATGCGGCTGTCGACCAGATTGGGCGTCGCATCGACGAGCGCTTTGACGGACTCCGCGAGCGCTGTGAGCTCGTCCAAGTCCTGACCTCGTACTTCGATGGAAACATCCATGCCACTGTCGCCGCCGCCTTGGGATGTGTCGAAGCTCAGGTCGACGTCTGGCACTTCCGTGATCAGCAGCGACCGAAGCTCGCCGACGATCACGCCGCCGCGCCGTTTGCGGTCAGGGTCCAGGATGAGCATGGTGGAAGCGAACTCCACGCCCTCCTGTCCGCTGCTGCCGCGTCCCAACGAGCTCGCCACACTCACGGTTTCCGGCAGCTTCCGCGCGATGGCTTCGATCTGCGAGACGCGCTGGTCCGTCGCATCCAGGCTCGCCCCTGGAGGCAGTTGAATGCCGATGGTGATCGTGTCCGAGTAGAACTGCGGCAGGAAGTCGCTGCCGATGAACTTGAACAGGTAGATGCCGCCCACGAACAGCGCCGTCGCCATCACGATGGTTAGCAGGCGATGCTTGAGGGACCAGACGAGGGTCCGACCATATGACTCCTGCAACGCGCCGTAGGCTCGATCCCACAGGCGGAACAAGGCGGACAGCGGGCCGTGCGATGGCACAGGCGCGCTGGACCTCAGGAGTCGGGAGGCGAGCAGCGGCGTCAAGGTGAAGGACACGAACAGCGAGAAGAGCGTGGCGAACACGACGGTCAGCCCGAACTGCTTGAAGAACTGACCTACGATCCCGGACATGAACCCGATCGGCGCGAACACGACGACGTTCGTCGTCGCGGACGCGATCACCGCAACCATGACCTGTCGAACGCCGATCTCCGTCCCCGAACGGGGGCTCTCTCCTCGGTCGATCTGTGACGAGATGCTCTCCAACACGACAATGGCGTTGGCGACCAGCGTTCCGATGGAGATGCCGAGCCCGAGAAGGGACATCAGGTTCAGCGTGAACCCGGCGAAATCGATGAGCAGGAAGGTCGCCACGATGGAGGCTGGCATCACGATCGCCACGATGACCGTCGATCTCAGGTCGTGCAGGAACAGGTAGAGAACTGCCGACGTCAGCACGATGCCGAGGATGATGCTGATGATCACATCGCGCACGGCGGATCGGATGAATGTCGAGCTGTCGCGCACGACGGCGATATCGACCCCGCTGGGCAGCACATCCGCGAGTCGGTCGATTGCCTTGGCGATGCCATCCACGGTCTCGATCACGTTCGCATCGCTGCGTTTCTGAATGGTGATGCCGACGCTCGGGTTCCCGTCGAGACGGGCTAGTGAGCGTTGATCCTTGAACCCATCGACGACGGTCGCCACATCGGTGAGTCGCACCGAGCCGCCGGTCATCGTAGGGATACGGATCGCCTCGAGCTCGGCAAGGGAACCGAATTCACCCAGCATGCGAACGCTGTATTCCGTGGGTCCCTCCACGACTCTGCCCGCCGGCACGGACAGGTTCGACATCGCGACGGTCTGGTAGACCTCCATCGGGCTCAGACCGTAGGAGTTGAGGGCTCGGCTGTCCAGGTTCACTTGGATCTCACGTTCCTTGCCGCCGACGATGGCGATGCTCGAAACCCCATCGACGCGGGAGAAGGCGTCCTTCAGCTTCGTGTCTGCCAGCTCGTAGAGGTCTTCCAGAGGCAGACTGCCGGACAGAGAGAGGTCCATCACGGGCGCTGCGCCGATATCGAACTTCGTGACGGATGGGTCTTCGGCGGACTGCGGAAGGCTGAACCGGATCGCGTCGACCTTGTCCTTCACTTCGATCGAGGCGAGATCGACGTCGGTTCCCAGCTCGAACTCGATGGCGACGACGGACACGTTCTCGCGTGACGTCGACATCACGCGCTTGACGCGGCTGATCGCGACGACCTCGTCCTCGATCTTCTCCGTCAATTGCGTCTCGACCTCGCCAGGACCCGCGCCCGGGTAGATCGTGACGACCGTGACGTAGGGGAAGCTGATTTCGGGGAACAGGTCGACCTTGATTCGCATGAACGACACCGCGCCCAGAACGATGAATACCAGCACCATCATCGTCGTGAGGACGGGCTTGCGGACCGGCAACATGCGTTCTGCCTCCAGAAACGGCGGTCAGTGGATCGAGTGGTGAGCGGCGTCCCGTGCTAGCTCGTGCCCGCAACCCGCACGCGCGAGCCCTCAGACACGCGCCGTTGACCGCTGACGATCACCTGGTCGCCCGGCTGCACGCCGGACGTCACCTCGATCAGGTCCCCCTTCGACGACGACGTGGTCACAATGCGCTTAGCGGCGCGGTCGCCCACGACGACGTACAGTACTGCCTGATCTCCCCGCTGTTCGGTCAAAGCGGTTCGGGGTACTAGGACTACCCCGGCTCGCATCGACGATGACAGCGTGACATCCGCGTAGGCGCCCGGTTTGATGCCGTCGGAGCCCTTGAGCGCGACCTTCACGACCGCAGTGTGCGTCCGTGGGTTCACCACGGCGCCGATCAGCGAAACGGTTCCCTCAAGGGGCTGACCACCGCCGCGCACGCTCACGTCCGCCGAAGCTCCCGCCTCGATGTACGGCAAGTCGGACTCCGACGCGTCCACGACCGCGTAGAGCACGCTTGTGTCGACGATCTCGCACACCGGATCGCCCATGCTGTATCCCGCGTTGACGAAGTCACCGACGTCCACCGGTCGGCGCGCAACGACCCCGGTGATCGGTGCGACAACGGATGCGTCCTTCAGACGCAGCTTCGCCATTTCCAGTCCGACGTTGGCAGCAGCGACGGCGGCTTCCGCCAGGGCGATCTCGTTGCGCCACAGCTCGGAGTCCCACGCGGTCTGGGCGAGCGCCATGCCTGCTTGGGCGGTTCGGAGCCCGGACTCCGCCTGAGCCAGGTCGAGCTCCCACGTCTTGGCGGCAACCTGGCTCTTCGCCAGCGCGAGCGCCGCGTCTGCTTGACGGACCTGCGCCTCGACCGCCTCGATATCCTCCGGTCGCGCCCCTTCTTCGACCAGCTTGACCTGCTCCTTGGCGACGGTGTGCTGAGCGCGAGCTACCTTGAGCTGTGTCTCCGTGCCTTCGAACGTCTGGCGGCTGACGGCTCCCGCTTCGTAGAGCTCTTTCATCCGCCGGAAAGTGCTCTCGGCGCTGTCGAGGGCGGCCGTTGCCTGCGTTAGGCCCGCCTGAATCTGCTCGCGCTCTTCAACACGGGCCCCTTCACGGATCTTGCGCAAGGTCGCCCGCATCGCGTCCAGACCTGCCTCGGCTTGGGCGACCTGGGTCTCGACACGCGGTCCCGACAGTTCGCGAACTTGGGCGACGACCGCCGTCGCCGCGTCGACACCAGCGCGCGCCTGCTCCAGTTGGCTCTTGGCGCGCGCCTCAGACATCTTGCGCGCCTGTTCGAGCATCAGCGTCGCCGAAGCCACCTGAGCCTCCGCTTGGCGGACCCCAAGGCTCAGCGTGTCGAACTCGTCGATCACGGCGAGCACGGTTCCCTTCGAGACCCGTTGACCCTCCTCGAACCGCAACTCCTTGATGTTTCCGGGAACGCGGGTGTAGACGCTCACCTGGGCGCGTGGAGCTACGACGCCCGTGAGTCGAATGTCCCGCGTGAGGTCACCCCGAGTCGCCGCGCGGACCTCCACGGGTATCGGGACGTCGCCGTTCTGTGACAAGGCAGCCGTAACGATGCCGCACCAGAGCGCGGCGACCGCCGTGGTGCGCGTGGCTCGCTCAGTCATGGATGCACCTTTCGCATGCCGATGGGAGTCATACCGACCCATGACGGATGACCAAGCGGAATCGGTCCAAGCCCCTGCATAGGGCAACATGGATGAGGTCAGCCGTCAGACGAGACAACGTCAAGGGTTCGGTGTGGCAAGGTTGCGTGGGCCCGTTCTATCGCCGTCATCGGCTCCATGACGCAATGACGGCACAGTCAGCATTTGTCTATCGTAGCGCGACCTCGTCTGTCATTCAAGGCGACGACCGCTTCGCGTTGCGCCCGTTGGTGGGGGTCGGCATACTCGCAGTGACGGTACGCAGTCTGGATGGAGGGAGACTCGATGGAGACTCGCACGCTCGGCAGAGACGGTCCGGAAATCCCGGTGATCGGCTTCGGGGCGTGGCCCATCGGCGGGGGCATGGGAGAGGTCGACGAAGCGCAGGCGGTCGCGACGATCCATGCCGCCATCGATCACGGCATCACGCTGATCGACACGGCGCAAGCCTACAGAGGGTCTGAGGGAGTCATCGGTAGAGCGCTGACCGACGGTCGCCGATCTTCCGTGTTCCTTGCGACGAAGGTCAGCGGGAACTTCTCAGCCGCAGCCATCCGCACGGCAATCGACGACAGCTTGGCTGCCCTGCGGACGGACTACGTGGACCTCTACCAGGTTCACTGGTGGAACGCCCGGTACCCGATCGACGAGACGATGCGAGCTCTCGACGACCTTCGTCGGAGCGGCAAAGCGCGGTATCTCGGTGTGTCCAACTTCGGGGTCCGAGAGATGGAAGAAGCGATGAAGACGACGCCCTTCCATTCACTGCAACCGTGTTACCATTTGCTGGACCGATCCATCGAGAACACGATCCTGCCGTTCTGCCAGCAGGAGGGAATCGGCATACTGGCGCACAGCCCTCTGGCAAAAGGTCTGCTGACCGGGAAGTACCGACCGGGTCACCGGTTCGCTGAGGATGACGAGCGAGCGCGGATGGACTCGTTCGCCGATGCGTCGCTTCGGCGTGTCGAACCGATCATCGACGGCTTGGCTGAGATCGCCTCGGGTCGCGGCAAGACGCTGGTTCAGCTCTCGATCAACGCGCTGCTGAGGAACCCGGCAGTGACGTGCGTGTTGGTGGGCGCAAAGACGCCGCAACAGGTGGTCGAGCACGTCGGCGCCCAGGGGTGGCGGCTCACGGAGGATGAGTTCGATGCCGTCGACCGTCTCGTCAGCCTCCCCTAGCCGCTGCTGCGCGGGTTCTTCCTAGCGCGGATCGGACACGAAGAGGATGGCGTCGGCGTTCACCCGTTGACGTACCGCCGCGTGCACGGGCCCGGCGCTGTCCCGCGACGAGAAGTTGCCGATCAGCACGCGGTACCAGTTCTCGCCGGAGAGCGAGACCACTTCGATCCTCGCTGGCGATCCGAGGTTCATCGCGTTGATCTGCGCCACGAGCTGATCGGCTCGGGGCTTTTCGCGGAACGACCCGACCAACACCGCGACCGCGCCGGGGGTCGGCGCTGCGACGGAGGCTGCGGGCGTCTGTTCCGCTGCGGAAGCCGGGGAACCCTCCGGCGCTGGGATCCGTGGAGTCGGCGTCGCTCTGGCAACTGACGGCTCGAACGACGCCCGAAGCCTGCCGGATAACACGATCTTGACCGCCGCGCTGTCCGCCGTCGGCGCGTCCATGACACGGACGGGGGAACGATCGGCGGACGCTGTGGACTGGAGAGCGGACTGCAACGTGGCGACGTGACTCGTCGTGACGGCACGCGTCACGGGGTCAGCGCTCTGCTGAATCACGAGGTCGAGGTTCGGATGAGCGCGCCACGCCTCGCCCAGTTGTGCGACCAGTCGGCTTCCCTGCGATGTCAAGCCGATTCCGTTCTGCGCGAACGCCGTCGCTGGCATCGATACCGCCAAGGAGCCGTTCTCAACCGCCGCTGACGTATGGCGAAGGTCGAGGACCGGCATCGTCAGACGAACGGCAGATGCGTTGCCTGCCTCGTCAGTCGCCGTGAGCTCGGCGACGCATGAACTCCCCGCGTCGACCGATTCCTGCCAGTTCCGCCACGCGATGGACCGGGGAGGCACGCCTTTCCCAGCCGTGGCGACCAATACCTTCCCGCCCGCATCCTGGATGCGCACAGACCACGCAGTGATGATCCCGGCGTCTGTTGCCGCCAGGCTGAGGCGGGCATCCGACGACTGCTTGTCGTGCAGGAACGCCAAGGGCTCTGACGCAATCGCGATGACGGGAGCCGACGCATCGACGGTGACGGCTCCCTGCGAGAGCACCCGGTTCGTGCCTCCAGAGCCCATGAGCCTCCAGTAATACACGCCATCTGGCACGACGAGGTCGTCGCGATCCCGTCCGTTCCATCCAAGCGTCGTGATCGGCGCCTTCGCCTCGCCGGCATGGCTGCGGACCGTCCGACGGTCGCGATCCATGATTTCGAGCGTCCACGCCGATGGCAGCGACGCGATGTGGAACCGCGCCTCGCCGCCACCGTCGCGGCTAGGCGAGAAGACATCGCGCTCGACGGTCACGAGCCGGTCGATTCCGTCCGGGAGCTGAACCGGCTGGGGGTCTTCGACCGGAACCTGGGCGATTGGAGCCGACGTGCGACGGAGCGACAGGACCGGGCTCGCCCAGTCGAGCGACATGGTGATGAGGTGACGCGCGCGCAACTGGCGTCCGAGGGCGTCCTTGCCGGTCACGAGCGCGTAGTCCAGCCTGCCGGACAGGACCCGATAGGACGCGCCGAAGCTCCACACGCCCTTGCCGAAGCGATCCCGCCGCACGGTCGCGTTGTAGCCGACTCGCGCAGCCGCCCGGCTTTCGGCGAACCAACGTTCCAGCCCCAGATGGAACCGGTGGCGGTCCGGGACTTCGCGCAGATCGTCGTGCGCGTACGACCACTGCGACGCCAGAAGCGTGTCGGCGTCCGGTTGGTACGCAATGCCGGCTCGCACGATGGGTGGGCTGTAGGCGAGCGCCAGCCCTTCGCCGGAGTTGCTCGACAGGCGCGTGCCGAAGTTGGTGACGGATGCGCCGAGCCCAACTCGACGTTGATCGCTGAACTCGTAGGCGTAGCTGACGCCGCCGTCGATGCCCCATCCGCCGAAATCCGTCTCGGCAGTGGTGCGCGTCTCGCGGCGTAGCGCCACACCGAATGCCAGACCGCGTTCGCGTGCCGACGCGTACCCGACGGCGAGGGTGCGGTTCCGCACAGGGTCGATGCCCCAGCCTTGAGCCCAATGGGCGACGCCGAGAGCTCCCCAACGATCGCTTCCCAGAGCGCGTAGGTTGCCGGAAAGGGCGACGCTGCCTTCACGCGAGACCCCGCGTGATCGGACCGGCTCGTCGGCTACGGCGATGCGGACGTTCTCGGAGTCGGTGAGTGACGCGGGGCTCCAGAGCAGGGATTCGGGGCCCGTGCTGATGGCGACTCCTGCCCCGCCGAGTCCCAGCAGGCGAGCATCGGAGCCCGTGAGCGCCTCTCGCTCGAGGGCAGCCTGGTACAAGGTGCGGCGAACGACGGGGTCACGAGATGCGCCAACGGTCTGTGCTGAGACGGTCGCGGCGACGAATACCATTCCAGCGGCGAGAAACCGGGCTCGCCACAGCAAACCGCGCATGATTCCTGTCCTTCCGCTACCCAGACGTACAGTCCGAGAGTCCTCCGGCAACTGAGGACAACGGCGGCGGGGCGCGTTGGGTTTCAGATGGACAGGAGCGGGCGGATCAGGGCACCAGCGAGGTCGAGGCGGCGCTCAGGGAGGCGTCGCGAACCCAGGGATCGTCGGATGTCGTGACGAAGCCGAGGAGCAGTGTCGGTATCAGCAGCAGGAGCAGCAACACGGCAAATGCCGGGTGAGCGCGGACCTGACCCTCTTCCTCGCCGGCGTCGAGCAGCATTGCCTTGACGACGCTGAAGTAGTAGTAGAGCGACACGGCGCTGTTCAGCAGCCCGACGACGACCAGCCAGGTGAAGTTGTGACCTGCGATGCCGCCTGGCGCGAGGCTGCGGTCGATCACGGACTTGAACAGGTAGAGTTTGCCCCAGAAGCCCGCGAACGGCGGCAAGCCGATCAACGAGAACAGAAAGACGCTCATCGACACCGCGAGCCATGGGTTCCGGCGAACAAGCCCGCGATAGCCGTCGATGGTCTCGGAGCCAAGGCGCGAGGGATGCGATAGGTGGAGCACGATGTAGAACGCGCCCAAGTTCATGAAGAGATAGACGACCAGATAGAACAGCATGGGCGCGATGGGCTCGGACGATCCGCCTCCCATCGCGGCGACGCCCATCAGGAGGTAGCCGCCGTGAGCGATGCTCGAATAGGCGAGCAGACGCTTCAGGTTCCGCTGACCGATCGCGGCGAAGTTGCCCACGGTCATCGTCAGAACGCTCACGAGGGCGACGAAGGTGGGCCAGTCGGCGACCGACGCGCTGGCGGATGCCCACCCATCGTAGAAGAAGCGGATCGCCAGACCGAATCCCGCCGCCTTCGAGGCAACAGACAGGAACGCCGTCACTGGTAGCGGCGACCCCTCGTACACGTCCGGTGACCACATGTGAAACGGAACGGACGCGATCTTGTAGCCGATCCCGGCGAACACGAGCACCAGCGCGAGGACCACTCCGACGTTCGGCGCTCCGACAAGGCGCGAAGACATCCCGGCGATGTCTGCGCCGCCGGCCATGCCGAAGAGCAGCGAGATGCCGAACAGCATGACGCCCGAAGCCACGGAGCCGTAGATGACGTACTTGAAGGCAGCCTCGCTCGACCGTGTCCGCGACGTGACGAAGCCGGCGAGGAGATAGGAGCTGATGCTCGCCATCTCCACCGCGATGTAGACGAGCACCAGGTTCGCGGCTGAGACCATGAGGAACATGCCGAAGATCGCGAAGAGCAGGAGCGTGTAGTACTCGCCCTTCATCTTCCCATCGATCTCGGGCGCGCGCCACGAGACGACGACGGTCGTCGCGCCGCAGACGGCGATCAGTACCTTGAGGAACTGCGAGAACGCGTCGTGCCGAACCATGCCCATGAACAGGAGCTCGCCGTCGTGCGTCTCGGCAGCGACGATGGCGCCGACGACGACGAGACTCAGCAGCGCCAGCGCTGCCGCCATCTGACTGCCTCTCCCTCGCGCCAGGAGATCGGCGATCAGCACGACCACCGCGAACGAGGCGAGGGCGAGCTCCGGTACGAAGTGCGTCAGGCTCTCAAGGTTCGATAGTGACTGCACAGTGCGCTGCTTCCCAGAGCGAGGGCTTCTAGAAGGATGTCAGACGGGCGACGGCGTCCTGAACTGCCTGGAGCCCGACGACTGTCTCCTTCGTCAGGTCGATGGCGATGCGTGGCACGACGCCGAGGACGATCACCAGAGCCGCCAGCGGCACGAGCGTCACCAGTTCGCGAGTGCTGATGTCCGGGAGCCCTGCCCAGTCCGGGTTCTTGGCGCCGAGGAACATCCGCTGGATGGTCCAGAGGAAGTACGCCGCACCTACGACGATCCCGATCACTGCCAGCACCGTGAATACGGGATACACCCGCCACGCCCCCAGCAACGCCAGAGCTTCGCCGACGAATCCGCTCATCCCCGGCAGCCCGAGCGACCCGAAGAAGGCGATGGTCATCACGCCCGTGTAGACCGGCATGATGTTCGCCAAGCCGCCGAAGCCCATCGTCCCAGCCTTGCTCCGGTCGATGTGATAGAGGTCCAGCAGCTCCGTCTCGGTCGGATAGACGATATAGCGGTGATGCGCTCGGACGTAGATGACGCCGACGACGAGGAACAGCATGCCGCTCAGGAGCCCGTGGCTGACCATCTGGAAGATCGCGCCGTTGATCCCTTCCGGCGTCCTTGCCGCCGTCGCGAGCAGAACGAACCCCATGTGTCCGATGCTGGAGTAGGCGACCAGCTTCTTGAGGTCCTTCTGCGCCATCGCGCAGAACGAGCCGTAGATGATGTTGATGACGCCCAGAACGGCGAGGAACGTCCACCAGCCCTCCGACGCGCCCGATAGAACCTGGACGTTCATCCGCACCAAGCCGTAGGTTCCCATTTTCAGGAGCACGCCCGCCAGGATGACGCTGATGGGCGTCGGAGCCTCGACGTGGGCGTCGGGCAACCAGGTATGGAACGGGAAGATGGGAACCTTGATGGCGAAGCCGAGGAAGAACCCCAGCCAGAGCCAGTTCAGCACATGCACCGGCAAGCCCGCCTGCGCGAGCTCAGGAATGCTGAACGTCCGGGCTCCCGCCGCGCCGCTCTGGAAGTAGAGCGCGAGAATCGCCACCAGCATGAACACGCTGCCGAAGAGCGTGTAGAGGAAGAACTTGATGGCGGCGTACTCGCGCCGAGGTCCTCCCCACACGCCGATCAGGAAGTACATCGGCAGGAGCGTCAACTCGAAGAACAGGTAGAAGAGGATCAGGTCCAGCGCCAGGAAGAACCCCAGCATCCCGGACACCAGCAGGAGGAGCATGGCGAAGTAGCCCTTCTCGGTTCCTTCGCGATGCGTCTCCTCCCCGATGTTCCACGAGGCGATCACGGCGATGATGGAGATGACGGTCGTCAGCAGGATCAGCGTGATGCTGATGCCGTCCACGCCGACGAAGTACTGGATGTTGAGCGCCGGTATCCACGCCAGCCGCGTCTCCATCTGGATGCTCGCGACCGACGGATCGAACGACGACCACACGACGCCGCTCAACACCAGCGTGATCGCCGTGGCGATCAAGCTGATGATCCGTGCGAGCGACCGCGGGGCGACGAGCACAACGACCATCGCCACGAGCGGTACCAGCCAGAGCAGCGTGAGCACATCCATCAGCCGAAGCCCTCCCGAAGTCCCGTGCGAGCCGCGCCCGTGCGACGGCGCTGACTCCGTCCAGCGCTAGCGAGCGAATGCCGACAAGATGAAGACCAGCACCACTAAGCCCGTGAAGATCACCAGCAGATAGCTCTGAACCATGCCCGTCTGAATGCGGCGGAACGCTCCTCCGAACGCGCGGATGACGCTCGCGACGCCATTGACCGCTCCGTCGACGACCGCGCGGTCGATCGCGCCGCTGAGCCACGTCATCGAATACCGTCCGCTCCCCAGCACGCGACCGACTCCGTTGACCGCGCCATCGACGACGCGATTGTCGAACGCGGCGGACGCCCGGTTCACGCGCAACAGGTTCCGAACGAAGAGGAAGCCGTATAGCTCGTCGAACCCGTACTTGCGTTCGAGCACTCGGGCGAACGAGCCGCCCGCCAACCGCGACGTCGAGATGCGGGACATCGGGTACACGAGCACGGACAGCAGGATGCCTGCACCGGCGACGATCAGAGACAGCACCACGCCGACCTGGTGCGCCGTGTGCGCGACGTCGTCATGGCTCTCTCCGTGTCCCTCGGTTCCGTGCGCCGCAACGTCGCTCTCGTCCGAGTGCGCGTCAGTTGATGGTGCGTGCGACGGTGCATCTGTCGCGACGTGCTCGGTTACATCCGCGCTCGCAATCATCGCAGACATCGACGACGCGGGAGCCATCGCGGTTGGCAGAGATTCGCGCGTCACCACCTCGCCGATCCAGCCCTCAGCGAACGGGTTCGCCGACCAGAAGAGGAACAAGCTGAACGCCGCGAGTCCCACGAGCGGAACCGTCATCAATGCCGGCGATTCGTGCAGGTGTCCGTGGGCGTGGGACACGTCTTCACGGTCGTGGTCATCGGCGCGGGCAGCGGCTTCGCCGAAGAACGTCATGAACAGGAGGCGGAACATGTAGAAGGCGGTCATCAGCGCTGCGCCGAACCCGAGCACCGGCAACGCCGCATGGGCGGACTCACGCATGGCGAACGCCAGCGACCCGCCCAGGATGGCGTCCTTGCTCAGGAATCCCGATGTCAGCGGCACGCCGGAGATGGCGAGCGTGGACACGGCGAAGGTCGCAAACGTCCAAGGCATCTTGCGCCGGAGTCCGCCCATGTTGCGCATGTCTTGGGCGTCGGCGTGCGAGTGGACGTGATGGAGCGCGTCGTGCATCGCGTGGATGACGCTACCCGATCCGAGGAACATGCATGCCTTGAAGAAGGCATGCGTCAGCAGGTGGAAGATCGCCGCCGTGTAGTTGCCGACTCCGACTGCCAGCATCATGTACCCGAGCTGGCTGATCGTCGAATAGGCGAGCACGCGCTTGATGTCGTTTTGCACGAACGCGATGCTCGCGGCGAAGACGGCTGTGAACGCCCCGACGTAGGCGAGGAACAGCATCGCCGTCGCGTCCAGGACAGCCATCTGGAGAAGGCGAGCCGCCAGGTAGACGCCCGCCGCCACCATCGTCGCCGCGTGGATCAACGCGCTGACCGGCGTGGGACCCTCCATCGCGTCCGGCAGCCACGTATGCAGCGGGAACTGCGCCGATTTCCCGATCGCTCCGCCGAGAGCCAGGATACCCGCCGCAGTGAGAAGCCCGCCGCTCAGGTGTCCGGCGCGGATCCCGGCAGCCACTTCTGCGAATCGCAGGCTCCCGATGTTCGTCCAGATGATCGCCAGCGCCAGGAACAGCAGCACGTCGCCAACCCGGGTCGTCATGAACGCCTTCAGCGAGGCGTCGCACGCCGACTTCTTCTCGTAGTAGAAGCCGATGAGCAGGTACGAGCAAAGACCCATCAGCTCCCAGCCGACGAAGAGCGTCAGCAGGTTGTCCGACACGGCGAGCAGGATCATCGAGAACGTGAAGAGCGACAGGTAGGCGAAGAAGCGCGTGTAGCGTGGCTCCGGATTGCCGTCGCGCAGCTTCATGTACGCGGACGCGAAGATGTGGATCATCGAGCAGACGAAGGTGACCATGAAGAGGAGCACCTTCGATGTGTTGTCCACGAGGAGCCCGATACGAATCTGGTGTCCGCCGAGGTCGATCCAGACAGCGCCGTTGCCGTCGGTTGGGACCGCCACCGGATCGGTGGGCTGCATCAGCGACGGCAGAACCGTCAGCACGACCAGCACCAGCGGGATTACGATGCCCAGGATTGGGATGATCGCGCCGGCGGCTCGGTTCCCAGCGCCGTGGTGGTGTCCGTCGTGGGGGGCGTCCGCTGGATCCAGGTAGTCCGTCGCGCCGAAAAGCCGCCGACCGATCAGGATCTGGATCAGGAAGGCGGCAAGCGGAGAGAACAGTATGATCAGCAGGATCGTCGGCGTGAGCGCCACGCGCTAGCCCTTCAGTTCCTGGGTTTCGTCGGGACTGATCGTATTCATCTCCTGATAGAGCGTCAGGATGATCGCCAGCGCCACCGCAGCCTCGGCGGCTGCCAGAACGATGACGAACACCGCGATCATCTGACCCGCGACCCCGCCTACGATGTAGCGCGTGAACGCCACGAAGTTCAGGTTGGCGGCGTTGAGGATCAACTCCGTTCCCATCAGGATCGCAATCGCGTTCCTGCGCGTCAGGACGGCATACATCCCCAGCACGAACAGGATTGCGCTCAGAATGACGAAGTGCGACAGCGGAATCAGACGACGACCCCTTTCCGCGAGATCACGGCGGCTCCGATCAGAGCGACCAGCAGGAGGAGACCCGTCACCTCGAACGGCAACAGGTACTCGCCCATCATCACGCTGTCGCCCAGACCGACGACGCCCTTCTCGTCCTCCACGACACGCAAGCCCATGTCTTCGGTCAGGCGCGACACCGCTTGGTCGGTCACGCCCTCGATGAGGAGCATGTGAACCGGTTCCACCGCAATGACGACTTGGACCGACTCAGGCACGAAGCCGGGGATCACCGAAGTCAGAGCCTGAGTCATCGCATCCAGCTCTTCGGCAGACAGATTGCGCGTCGGGTCCATGAGCGTGGTGCGCCGCTTCTCGACGGCGACCTCGATCCGTCGATCCGAGCCGCGACCAGATCGGACGCTCGTGACGTAGAGCCGCGTCAGCCCGGTCTTGCGGATGGTGTCCTCGACGTGCCGTGACAGCATCTGGCGCGCCGATGCGTCCGGCGCTTCGGAAAAACTGTAGGACGCGGTGAACCGCCGCACGACCGGAGTCGTTCTGACCGCCTTCAGCTCCGTGTGAGACTTGGCTTGTTCGGCAATGTGGGAAGCCGCCTGCTGGGACGCGTCCTCGACCAGAATCTGGCGCTTCCACGCCGAATCGGAGCGCGCGACGTACAGGAGCAGCCCCATCAGCAGCAAGCCGACGATCACGGCTGGGGCGATGAGCCCGGCGTCTGCGCGCAGCTTCATGTCGAGTCTGCCGCTGGTCATCATCACGCCGAAGAGAACCAGCACGAGGATTCCGCCCACATACACGATGAGCTGGATCGCCGCGAGGAAGTCGGCGTCCAGATACACATAGAAGGCGGCGACGCAGAACAAGGTGACCATCAGCGCGAACGCCGAATGAACGACGTTCCGCGACGTCACGACCACGAGAGCCGTGACGATTGCCAAGAACGCGAAGCCGTAGAAGATGACGGATGACATGGTCTAGCTACTCGACGGAGTCAGCGGTCGGACAGCACGCGGCTTCGCATCGCCGCCCGAGAATGCCGCCAATCCGGTCACGACCAAAGCGACCGGGACCACTACCCACGATACCGCGCCGACGCCGATGAAGGCTTCTCCGAGTTTGAGCCCGATGCCCTCTCCCTCCAGCAGCAGCAGTACTCCGGTGCCGAGGATGTTCACGAACGAAATCGGGAGGAAGTACTTCCAGCACAGGTTCATGAGCTGATCGACGCGCACGCGCGGCAGCGTCCACCGGATCCACATCATGACGAAGATGATGACCGCCGCCTTTGCGATGAACCACACCGCGCCGGGCAGAAGCGCCTCGCCGCCCAGCGGGCTCGACCAGCCGCCGAAGAACAGCGTCGTCAGGATCGCGGTGACGATGAACATGTTCGCGTACTCCGCGAGGAAGAAATACGCGAACCGGATCCCGCTGTACTCGGTGTGGAAGCCGGCGACCAACTCCGACTCCGCCTCCGGCAGATCGAAGGGGGTACGGTTCACCTCGGCGATGGAACTGATGAAGTAGATGAGCCCGGCGCCGAACAGGAACGGATGGCGGAACACGAGCCAGTCGCCGATCCCATCCGACTGCCCTTGGACGATCTCCTGCATGTTCAGCGTGCCGGTCGTCATCACGATCATGAGGATCGAGAGCCCGAGCGGAATCTCGTAGCTGACGATCTGCGCAGCGGCACGCATCGCGCCGAAGAGCGACCATTTGCTGTTCGACGCCCAGCCCGCCATCATGATCCCCAACGCCCCGAGCGAGGAGATCGCCATGATGTAGAAGATGCCGATGCTCACGTTGCCGAGGATCGCTGACGGGAACACAGGCAGCGCCACCACAGCCGCGAACGACGAGGCGAACACGACGTACGGGGCGAGGCGGAAGAGCGTCCGATCTCCCTGAGGAGGGATGATGTCCTCCTTGAACAGCAGCTTGACGCCGTCCGCCAAGGTGACGAGCAGTCCCCACGGACCAACGCGCATGGGGCCCAGACGGTCTTGGAAGTACGCGGACACCTTCCTCTCGGCGAGGACGAGGATGATCGGGACGGCTGCGACGATCCCAACGGACACCGCAGCCAGCGCGATGTACATTGCTGCAACGACCGCGTTCAGAGGCAGAGCGAGAGGCCACTCGCCGCCCAAGCCCAGCGTCTGGGTCGCCTTGGCGAGCCCCGTCCGCACGCCTTCCGCGATCAGTTCCATGTCCCGCATGCTAGCTCGCCCCGAATCCCTCTAGCGGTCCACTTCGCCCATGACGATGTCGATGCTGCCGATGATCGCGATCATGTCGGCGACCATCAGTCCCCGGCTCAATTCCTGCATGGCGCTCAGCGCCGTGAAGCAGGGGGAACGCACCTTTAGGCGCTGGGGGTACTCGGTTCCGTCGCACACGATGTAGAACCCCAGATCGCCACGTGGCGCCTCCGTTCGGGAGTAGACGACTCCAGCCGGCGGACGGATCGTCCCGCGAACCTTGCCCATGATTTCATCAGACTGCAGGAGCCCGGAGGACTCCATCTGATGCAGCGCTTGGCGAACGATTCGCACGCTCTGTCGGAACTCCTCCATGCGGACGAAGTACCGATCCCAGCAGTCGCCCGTCTCGCCCACCGGCACGTCGAACTCGAACCGGTCGTAGATGCCGTAGGGTTCGTCTTTCCTCAAGTCCCACTTGACGCCGGAACCCCGCAGGTTGGGGCCCGTCCAGCCGTAGGAGATCGCCTGCTCCGCGCTCATCACCGCGACGCCGCGTGTCCTCTCAAGGAATACCTTGTTCTTGGACAAGAGGTCGTTGTAGGTGTCGATCTGCGGCTCGAAGTAGTCGAGGAACCGTCTGGTCTTGTGATGGAAGTCCGGCGTGAGGTCGCGCGCCACGCCGCCGATCCTGATGTAGTTGTATAGCAGCCGCGCCCCGGAAACCTCCTCGAACAGACCGAGGACCTGCTCGCGATCACGGAACGCATAGAGGAAGGGAGTGAACGCGCCGATGTCCATGCCGTACGTGCCGAACGCGAGCAGATGGCTCGCTATCCGGTTCAGCTCCGCGACGATGACGCGGATGTACTGCCCCTTCTCCGGGATTTCGATGGGCTTGCCGCCCCTCTCGAAGAGGGCTTCCACGGCGAGGCAGAAGCCCAGTTCGTTGTTCATCGCCGCGATGTAGTCCATGCGGTCGGTGTACGGGATGATCTGCGGATAGGGCAGCTTCTCGGCGTGCTTCTCAAAGTCGCGATGCAGGTACCCGATGTGTGGGATCGCTTCCTCGACGATCTCGCCATCCGCCTTGAGCTCCAGACGCAGCACGCCGTGAGTGCTCGGGTGCTGCGGGCCCATGTTGATGATCATCTCGTCGGAGCGAAGCTCCCGGGCAACCGCCTGGCGCATCGCGCGCTCCTCAGTACGGAACCTTCATGCCGCGATAGAACGTGGGCGTCTCGTAGTCCTTGCGCAGTGGGTAGCCCACCCAGTCGTTCGGCAGCAGGATTCGGCGCAGATCGGGGTGTCCCTCGAATCGCACGCCCAGCATGTCGTACGCCTCGCGCTCGTGCCATTCCGCCGTCCGCCACACGCCACAGACCGTCTCGACGACCGGGTTCGCCCGAGGCAGGTCCACGCGTAGCGCGGCTCTGTGGCGCAACGACATCGAGTGCAGATGGTAGACGACGGAGAGCGCGTCGCCGCGATCCAGAGCCGAGAGGCACATGAGCGAGTCGAAATGGAGCTCGCTGTCGCCCCGGCAGACCCTGGCGACTTCGGCAAGGTACGATGCGTGGACACGTATCTCGACCGGCGTTGCCGAGAGCGCGTCGTCGCCTTCAGGGAGAATCGCGCCCTGGCTGCATTGGGCGACCAACCGGTCGCGGATCTCTGGCTCGGTCACACGGGCCCCCAGAACTGGTTCTCGACTTCCGCTAAGACTTCTTCGCGAGCGTTGTCGCGCGGATCTTGTCCTGGAGCTTGAGCAGTCCTTCGATGACCGCCTCCGGTCGCGGAGGACAGCCCGGCACATATACGTCGACGGGGATTACACGATCGACTCCCTTCAGCACGGAGTATCCGTGCTGCCAGTAGGGTCCGCCGCTCGTCGCGCAGCTTCCCATCGAGATCACGTATTTCGGCTCTGCCATCTGCTCATAGAGGCGCTTCACGCGCGTCGCCATCTTCAGCGTCACGGTTCCCGACACGATGATCAGGTCGGATTGCCTGGGCGTCGCTCGGGGAACTCCCGCGCCGAACCGGTCCAAATCGTTGTGCGAAGCCGCCGTCGCCATGAACTCGATGGCGCAGCACGCGAGGCCGAACGTCATGGGCCATAGCGAGGAGAGGCGCGCCCAGTTGACCACGGCGTCAACGGTCGTGACGAGCACGTTCTTGTCGAACTGGTCTTGGAGGATGCGCATCCTAGCTACTCCGGAGACGTCGTGCGGCGACCGTGATGCGCCCGCACCCACTCGAGATCGCCCTTCGCCCAGACATAGGCGAGCCCGACGAAGAGCATCAGCATGAACACGAGCATCTCGACGAACGCGACCATCCCGATCTGGCGGAACACCACCGCCCAGGGGAACAGGAACGCGATCTCGACGTCGAACACGAGGAAGATCAGCGCGATGATGTAGAACCGGATATTGAACTTGAGGCGGGCATCGTCGACCGGGTCTTCCCCGCACTCATACGGGAGAGACTTCTCGGCGCTGAATAGCTTCGTGTGGAACAGCTTGGAGAGGACGTTGTTCACAAAGACGAATGCGCACGCCACGACGAGGAAGACGAACACATTCGCGAACTCATAGCGCATCGAACAGCACTGCCTCCCTCGCGCCAAGCACATCCCTAGGGCTTCTGGGACCCGATCCTTGGTGGCGCCCGACGATGGGGCGGCCATGCGCCAAGACGTATTATAGCACTATGCCCTGGCACTGCAAGCGGAAGTTCCACGCGCGCAGGGCTGTTTCATGAGCGGGTCTCGTCCAGCTACGCGAGCCCGCTATGTCTCGTCATTCGTGCGAACGCCGGAACCCAGACTCTAGGCTCCCAACGCCTGTCCCGGCGAGAGCGGGAACACAGGAGCGACGACGGCAGAAGGTCTGCGCGTCGACGGGTGCCGTTGCGTTTGAGCGACAGCCGCTCGCCTGCGCTGCAGAGGCGCAGGGCAGCGATGTTCTTGAAACAGCCATCTGATCGTCGCGCCTGCGTTGACACACTCCGCAGCGCGTGGTACGATCCGCGAACCGGCTGAGGCACTTGCTCCATAGAGAACGATCCCTCGCCGATGGGGACTGACCATCGTCGGCTACCCCTCGTATCGCCGCCACCAGCAAAGGACGTCGCGCACCATGCCAGAGCACACGAAGCGTCCTGACGCCCCGTCCCATTCTGAGGAGCCGACGAGCTCCCAGCAGGGCGGCGTCTCGCGCCGGACCTTCCTCAAGGGGGTCGGCGGCGCGACGGTCGCCGCTTCCATACTGCCCGTCGTTCGACCCAACGCGGGGAACGCCCAGGAAGCCATCAAGGGCGTCTCGATGGGTCCGGTGACGCTCAAGGTCAACGGCAAGACCCACACGATCAGCCGCGTCGAATCGAGAACGACGCTCCTCGACGCGCTCAGGAATCATCTGGAACTCACCGGCGCAAAGCCCATATGCCTGCGAGCCTCGTGCGGTGGCTGCACGGTTCTCAAGGACGGAGCGCCCGTGTACTCCTGTTCTATCCTGGCGATGGACGCGCAGGGATCCGAAATCACAACGGTCGAGGGTCTGGCAGACGGAGACGATCTCCATCCCGTCCAACAGGCGTTCGTGGAACACGACGCCCTGATGTGCGGCTTCTGCACACCGGGCTTCATCATGTCCGTGACCGCCCTCCTGAACGAGAACAAGAACCCGACCCTGGATGACGTGAAGCGCTCTCTCGCCGGCAACATTTGCCGATGCGGCACGTACACGCGCATATTCGAGGCGACGATGACCGCCGCGGAGCGGATGCGAGAAGGAGCCTAACCGATGGCTGTCACGCCGTGGAAGCCGACCGACCAGATGACGGTGGTGACGAAGAGCACGCCTCGCGTCGACGCCGTCGCGAAGGTCACCGGTCGAGCGAAGTACACCTACGACATCAAGCCGAAGCAGTGCCTCGCCGGGCGCCTCGTCACCTGCCCGCATCCGAATGCCAAGATCACGTCGCTGGACTTGAGCGCCGCCGAAGCGCTGCCCGGCGTCAAAGCGGTGCTGGCGCTGCGCAACGCCCGCGATATGTGCCGGTTCGCCGGTGAGTTCGTCGCCGCCGTCGCCGCCGTCAGCGAGGACATCGCAACCGACGCAGCGCGCCTCGTGAAGGTCGAGTTCGAAACCTATCCGTTCGTCGTGCGCGAGGAAGATGCCCTCAAGCCCAACGCCCCCATGGCACGCGGCGAAGGTCGGGCGAATGCCAACGACGGCAACGTGCGCACGGATGGTGACGTCGATGCGGCGTTCGCCGGAGCCGACGCCACCATCGATGGAACCTACTCGACGCAGGTTCAGGGGCACGTCTGCCTGGAGACGCACGGCGTCGTCTGCGAGTGGAACGACGCCCAAGACCAGTTGACCGTCTGGGCATCGACGCAAGGCGTCTTCAGCGTCCGCGACGGTCTGACGGGCGCACTCGGACTGGATGCCAGCAACGTCCGCGTCGTCACCGACTACATGGGCGGCGGGTTCGGCAGCAAGTTCGGGCCCGGCGAAGAGGGTATCGCTTGCGCCCGGCTCGCGAAGATGGCGAAGGCTCCCGTGCGGCTCATGCTGACGCGCGAGCAGGAGTCGACCAACTCCGGGAACCGACCTTCGAGCATCCAGCAGGTGAAGTTGGGGGCGAAGAAGGACGGCACGGTCGTCGGCTACCAAGTGCGGTCGTACGGAACCGGCGGGATCGGGTCCGGAGCGGGGTTCCCCACTCCGTACATCTACCGGACCGGGACCGTGCGCGCCCAGCACTCCGACGTCTACATCAACGCGGGCAACGCCCGCGCGATGCGGGCTCCGGGTCATCCGCAGGCTTCGTTCGGCATGGAATCCGCGATGGATGACCTCGCCGACGCGCTGGGAATGGACCCGATTGAACTCCGCAAGAAGAACGACGGGAGCGACCGCCGGCATCGCCAGTACGCCGTCGCGGCGGAGATGATCGGCTGGAGCAACCGCCGCCCGAGCGGGAGCCTACCCGGTGTCATCAAGCGTGGCTACGGCATTGGTTCCGCCACCTGGGGCGGAGGCGGAGGCGGCACGCAGGCACAGGTCGATATCCATGCCGACGGCAGCGTCATCGTTAAGTGCGGCACGCAGGACCTGGGAACCGGCGCCCGAACGGTCGTCGCCGTCGTGGCAGCGGAGGAGCTCGGTCTGCCGGTGTCGGCGATCACGCCGCTCATCGGCGACACGTCCTTCCCGCCTTCCGGCGGCAGCGGCGGCTCGACGACGACCCCGTCGGTCGCACCGGCGATCAAGGTGACGGCGGACATGGCGCGCGACGCGCTGTTCGCGAAAGTCGCGCAGGCGCTCCACACGACGCCCGACCTGCTCGAAGCGCGAGACGGCATGATTCGCGACTCCGGCGACGCGAGCAAGTCCATCTCGTGGAAGGACGCGTGCGCGCTGCTCGGAACGGAGTCCATGTCGGTCCATGGCGCGCATGACCGGAGCCTGTCGAGCAGCGGCGTGGCGGGATGCTGTGCCGCCGAGGTCGACGTCGATACGGAGACGGGCAAGATCATGGTCCGGCGGCTCGTGTCTGTCCAGGACTGCGGACTCGTCATCGACAAGCTGACGACCGAGAGCCAGATCATCGGCGGCGCGATCCAAGGCATGTCGTGGGCGCTCTACGAAGACCGGATCATGGATCGGATCCAGGGTCAACAGATCAACCCGAACCTGGAGACGTACAAGATTCTGACGACGCCCGACATGCCGGAGATCATCCCAGTCGTCTGGATGGAGGAGGAATCCCTCTCGCGCGGAGTCATCGGAATCGGTGAACCGCCTGTGATTCCGGTCGCCGGAGCCATCGGGAACGCCGTCAAGAACGCGATCGGCGTGCGCGTCCCCTCGCTGCCGATCACGCGCGCGAAGGTGCTCGCCGCACTCGCACGGAAAGGGAATGGCACGACATGAAGTCCTTCGAGTACGTCACTCCCAGCACGGTGGAGCAGGCGGTCCGGGCGCTCGGCGCTGAGGGTGGACTCGCCCTTGCCGGCGGCATGGACCTGGTTCCGACGCTCCAGGAGCACCTCATCGCGCCTGACCGTTTGGTGAACCTCAAGGCGGTCGACGGACTGCGCTACATCCGGGCGGAGGCGGACGGGCTGCGCATCGGCGCGCTGACCACGCTGGCGGACATCGCCGGGCACCCGGCGGTTAGAGACCGCTACACGGCTCTCGCGCAGGCGGCGGAGACGGTCGGCTCGCCCCAGATCCGGAACGTCGGCACGCTGGGCGGGAACTTGTGCCAGCGACCGCGCTGCTGGTACTTCCGCAACGAGGACTACCATTGCCTCAAGAAGGGCGGCGACCGCTGCTTCGCCGCCGACACGTCGGCGGACAACCAGTACCACGCGATACTGGGCGGCATGCCGTGCCACATCGTGCATCCGTCGAACACGGCGACCGCCCTCGTCGCGTTGAGCGCCTCCGTCAGCGTGACGGGCCCCAATGGTTCCCGCGTGATCTCGCTCGACGACTTCTTCGTACTGCCGCGCACGCGGCTCTACGCCGAGAACGTGCTCGAGAGCAACGAGATCATCACCGAAGTGCATGTGCCGACGCCTGCGGCGGGCTCGCGAAGCCTGTTCCTCGAGGCCGCGGACAAGAGCGCGTTCGACTGGGCGGTATCCGGCGTTGCCGTCGCCGTGACCCTCACCAGCGGACGTGTCCGCTCCGCGCGCATCGTGCTCCACGCGGTAGCCCCTATCCCGTGGCGAGCTCGCAAGGCAGAGGATTCCCTGACAGGAGCCGTTCTCAGCGAAGCAGTCGTCAAGTCGGCTGCGGACGCTGCCCTCGCCGGAGCCAAAGCGCTGTCGAACAACGCCTACAAGATCCCGCTGACGACCTCGCTCGTTCGGCGCGCGCTCGCGGAGATCGCGTAGGTCAGCCTCCCAGGGCTCACTGACAGCAGTGAGCCCTGGAACCACGGATAGGATGGATGGCATGGCGACATCGCGTCAGGATGCTCGGGTCGTGCAGGTCTGCAGGCACCTGCGCACAAAGTCGGCGTTCATTCCCAACGAGGAGGGTAGTCGCGCTCTCGTCGAGCCGACGGAGACATCGCAGTACTGGTGCAATCGCAGCGGCGGGGCGACCGGGCCCGACAACGGGTTCGCCCATCCGCACGAATGCACGGGCGAGCGCTCCTGCTACCTGGCGGCTCCGCTGTTGTTGACGGGCACCGGCACATAGGAGTAGCGTGGCGGGGTGTCGCGCTCGAACCTCTTCCCAGGAGGATTGACCGTGCACCCAGCCTTCCTACGGGCGCAAGGCGCAACCGGGAGACAGCGACTGGTCGATGGAAGCGGACCGGCTGGGCGTCGACGTGTGGCTGTCTGGGACGACGTACTGGATCGAACACCGCCCGAGCGGATGAGTGCAGAACACGGATCGGCAAGGCGCGCCGCTGAATGTGGGTGACGAACGTCTGGTTGGCTGGCGCATTGTGGGCTCGTACGCTATACTCCTGGTGATGAGACGGAACGGCGAGTCGGCTTGGTTGGGACGCCGTCGATCCGTTTCAGAGGCGTCGTTCACGGTCGGAACCCGAGGTGTGGTCGACGGATCACCTGACGGATCGCCGGATTGAGCCGGAGCTGTCAGCGACACCATGAGGAGGCACGGATGCCACAGAAACGGCTCTGGGTTGGCATCCCCCTACTGGCGTTGGCGTTGGCTGGCGGGGCGTACGTGGTTCGGGCGGAACGCGCCAGTGTGCCGAAGACGTCAACGGGCGATACGCAGCTCACCGCAGATGTCATGGACACGGCGAAGCTGAGTTGCTGCGCCGCACAGGAGGCCTCCACAAAGCTCACAACGGCGAATGCGACCGGCGCCAAGTGCGACGAGTCCTCGCCAACCGTAGCTGGTGCAGCGCATGTGGAGTCAGGTCCCACCGGGAAAGCCTCATGTGACCGGATCGGAGCGGGAGCCGACGCAGGAAGCCCCGACAAGGCGTCCCATACGACGGGAGCGAAGCTCGTGAAACAGGAATCCGTCGGGGACCAGGGCGCATGCCCGATATCAGGGGCGAAAATGGCGAAAGCGAAGACCGCCGGGTCGGAGAGCTCGAAGGCAACGGCGAAGTCGAGTACCCAGGCGGCAACCGTCGCGGGACTGAAAGTGGCAGCCGCGGCGAAGTAGGGCGCCAATCCAGAGCAGACACGCCACAGAACGGCTACGACATAAGAAAGGGAAGCCACATCCGAGTGGCTTCCCTTTCGTCCGCACAAGCGTGGTCAAAGCGCGACTAGAGGCGACCTGCAGCCCAGAGCGTGCCCCGGAGCAGCAACTCGCGGAACTTCGGATTTTCGCACGAAGCCGGGTCGTGTCCAAGAGCCAGGTAGTACACTCGACCCTTGCCGTGCGACTTCGTCCACGCGACGGGCATCGCGCCGCCCTTCCATAGAGCCGTCGCCAGCACGTGGACGCGGGGATCGTAGTCGGTGATGTACTGCTCGTCGGTGACGAGGAACTCCTCGTCGATCCCCTGCGTGATCGGGTGGTTCGGGTCAGCGATGCTGACCTGATACTGCCGGTATCGCGGGTGCGTGATGAACCATCCGCCGACGAGGTTCCGGTAATCCGGGTCGTCGCGGAATGAGTCCGCTGCGCTGTGGATGCCGACGTACCCCTTGCCCGAAGCCAACCAGCGTGAGAGACCGTCGCGCTGCGCGTCGGTGATGGTTCCGATCGTGTAGTGGAACACCAACGCATCGTACGGGTCCAGAGCTTCGAGCGCAGCCAGGTCCTGCTGCGCCGTCGTCAGCTCGAGCTCGTCAGACGTCCTCAACGTGTCAACGAGATGGGGCTGGATGCCCTTCCAGTCGTGGATCTCCCCGCCTCCGAAGACGAGGACCTTTGCCTTTGCCATGATTGCCTCCTGGACGACCCATTCGTAGGGACCTGTTTGACGCGTCCGACTCGCCCATCCATCATGTCGAGCATACGGAGGCTGGTGAACCAGGGCAAGAGCGTTGAACATGCCAACGGCTGACACCAAGCACGTCGCGGGAATCATCCTTGCCGCCGGCGCATCGACGCGCATGGGCTCCCTCAAGCAGTTGCTTCCCTTCGGCGACGTCACCGTGCTCGAGGCGTGCATCGGCAACTTCCGCGATGCCGGGACAGCGCCTATCGTCGTCGTGTTGGGCTTCGCGGCAGAGCGCATCCGCTCGGAGCTCGCGGACGCACTGTCGCACCCGGACGTCATCGTGGCAGTCAATGATCGGCACGAGACCGGCATGCTCTCGTCGGTTCAGTGCGCAGTGCTCGCGCTGCAGGGCGCGGCTGTCGACGGCATCGTCGTCGGATTGGTGGACCAGCCGTTCGTCCAAGCCGCTACCATACGGAGTGTCCGGCACGAGCTCGCATCTGGGACGGCAACAGTCGTCGTGCCGGTCTACGAGGGGCGTCGCGGACATCCCATCGGGCTGTCGATGGCGCTGCGGGACGAAATCCTCCGCCTCGATAGCGCGCGCGCGAGCTTACGGGATGTCGTCGCCGCACACGAAGGGAACACGGCGGTCGTGGCGATATCAGACGACAGCATCCGTCGTGACATGGACACGCCCGAGGACTATCGACGCGAACTGGAGAGGCTTCAGCACCCGTCAGGACGGAGCCCAGCATGACCGACAGGAGTCGCTACGAATCGCCGCTGACGGATCGGTACGCGAGTGCGGAGATGTCCGAGCTCTTCTCGGCGCATTTCCGTGCCGTCACGTACCGCAAGCTCTGGGTGGCTCTTGCAGAGGCGGAACGCGAGCTCGGGCTCCCAATCACTGAAGCGCAGGTAGCGGAGCTGAGAGCCAACGTCGAGCCCATCGATTTCGACTTCATCGCCCGCAAAGAGCGCGAGATACGGCACGACGTGATGGCGCACATCCACGCCTACGGCGAGCTCTGTCCGCAGGCGAAAGGTATCATCCATCTCGGAGCCACCAGCGCCTACGTCGGAGACAACACGGACCTGATCCAGATGCGCGACGGGCTCCGCCTGACTCGTCGCTCGCTGCTGAACGTCATCGCGGCGCTGGCGGAGTTCGCGCGGCGCTACCGCGATCTGCCGACGCTCGGATACACGCACTACCAGCCCGCCCAGCCGACGACGGTCGGCAAGCGCGCGACGCTGTGGATCCAAGACTTCCTGCTCGACTGGCAGGACCTGGAACACCGGCTGGCGCACCTGCCGTTCCGAGGCGTCAAGGGAACGACGGGAACCCAAGCCAGCTTCGTCGAGCTGTTCGAAGGCGATCACGACCGCATCCGTCGGCTCGACCGTCTCGTGGCAGAGAAGATGGGCTTCGACGCGGTCTTTGCCGTTACGGGTCAGAC